>CAJQKN010000091.1 GCA_905478905.1 uncultured Flavobacteriaceae bacterium
GATGAAATGGCCTTGGAAAATGAATTGAAAAAAGGAGATGTTTGTGCGGTTATTTTTGAAGCCATTCAAGGTGTAGGAGGACTCGATGAACCTTCAGAAGAATTTATTTTTGCCATGGAGCGCCTCTGCAATCAGTATAAAGTCTGTTTAATTGCTGACGAAGTACAAGCTGGTTTTGGACGTACAGGAACCTTTTTTGCTTATCAAAAATACCAAATTGAACCACACATCATTTGTATGGCAAAGGGAATGGGGAATGGTTTTCCCGTTGGAGGAATATTAGTTCACCCCTCCATCGAAGCAAAATTCGGTAGGCTAGGCACAACCTTTGGAGGAAATCATTTGGCCTGCGCAGCTACCTTAGCTGTTCTCGATGTGCTCAAAGAAGATAATCTCCAAGCCCATGCAAAAGATATGGGGGTGTATTTTATACAAAAAGCAAAAGGCATTGATGGTGTAAAAATTAGTAAAGGTCGAGGGTTGATGCTCGGACTTGAGTTTAACTTTGAGGTTGGAGCATTGCGCAAAGAATTGATCTACACCCACCATATTTTTACAGGTGGAAGTAGTAATAAAAAATTATTGCGCATACTGCCTCCGCTAACGGTTCAGGAAAAACACATTGATTTCTTTTTTACACAACTGGAAATTGCACTAAAAACAATAGCCGCATGAAACACTTTATCTCTCTAAACGATCTTCCAGATTTTGCGCAAACCCTTACCCTAGCAAAACAATTAAAGGCTGCACCTTTTGCACATGAAACAGCTGGGAAACGCAAAACCTTGGGCTTACTGTTTTTCAATCCAAGCTTGCGTACTCGATTAAGTACCCAGAAAGCAGCGCAAAATTTGGGCTTAAACACCATCGTAATGAATTTTTCAAACGAAGCCTGGGCCTTGGAGTTTGAAGACGGTACAGAAATGCGGGGTATACGGTCGGAGCATGTGCGTGAGGCGGCGGCTGTAGTATCTCAATATTGCGATATGGTTGCCATTCGTGCCTTTGCCAGCCTAAGCAATAAAGATCAAGACGAAGCAGAAATTGTATTGAATAGCTTTGCCAAATATGCCTCCATTCCAGTCATCAATATGGAAAGTGCTACGGGGCACCCATTACAATCTTTGGCCGATGCGCTTACCCTAGAAGAACACACCACTGCACATCGGCCAAAAGTAGTGCTTAGCTGGGCGCCACACCCCAAAGCATTGCCTCATGCAGTCGGAAATTCCTTTACCCGTATGATGGAATTTGGCGATGCTGATTATGTTATTGCAAATCCTGAAGGCTATGATCTTGATCCAAGAATCACTAAAAATATTCCTATTGTACATCATCAAGAAGAAGCCTTGGCTGGAGCTGATTTTGTCTATGCAAAAAACTGGTGTTCCTATGCGCAATATGGGGAAGTATTGCGCACTGACAACGAATGGATGCTTACATCAGAAAAAATGCAGCTGACCAACAATGCTAAGTTCATGCACTGCCTCCCTATTCGACGAAATATCGTTGCAACAGACAGTGTATTGAACGGACCAAATTCTCTGGTCATTGAGCAAGCGAACAACCGAACTTTTGCCGCTCAAGCGGTATTGAAAACACTCCTCGACCATGCCTAAATTATCCATTGTAAAAATTGGTGGTGCTGTCATCGAAGATCCCGTAAAATTGGCTTCTTTTTTAGCCGATTTTGCTACCCTAGATGGGCATAAGATCTTGGTTCACGGAGGGGGTAAAAAAGCCAGCCTTTGGGCGGAAAAACTTGGAATCCCAGTCCATATCAAAGATGGACGGCGGGTCACCGATGCTGCCACCCTTGAACTCATTACTGGAATATATGGCGGACAGGTGAACAAGAATATCGTTGCCATATTGCAGGGTATGAACTGTAACGCCCTTGGTTTATCGGGTGCCGACGGGAATGCGCTACAGGCAATTAAACGTCCTGTAAAAGCCATTGACTACGGTTTTGTGGGAGATATTTCTCAAGTCAATACTACCTTATTCAGCAACTTACTCGAACAAAACATTAGTCCTGTTTGCTGTGCCATTACACATGATGGCAACGGACAATTATTCAACACCAATGCAGACACCATAGCGGCAGAAATTGGAAAGGCCATGGCCGCCCACTTCACTACAGTTCTCTACTATTGCTTCGAACTCCCAGGAGTCATGAAAGACATAAACGATCCTGCTTCTCTCATTGAATACATTACAGAAGAAAGTTATACTGATCTATTGGTCAACAATGTGATTTCGGCTGGAATGCTCCCCAAACTCTACAATGCCTTTGATGCCCTAAAGGGTGGTGTAAAAGAAGTGGGCATTGGTTCATCAAAAATGATTTGTAACACTACTCCGTATACATCAATTAAACTAAAATGAAAAACTTAACAGAAGAAGCGATTGCCTTATTGCACGACCTCATTGCCATTAAATCGTTTTCTAGCGAAGAAGACTCCACAGCGGCACGCATAGAACAGTGGTTTGCGGAACATAAAATACCCTCCAAGCGGCAAGACAACAATGTCTATGCTTTTAACGCCGCCTTTGATAAAAATAAACCAAGCCTTTTGTTGAATTCCCATCATGATACAGTACGTCCCAATTCAGCTTATACGAAAGATCCTTTTCATCCGCATGTGGAAGATGGAAAACTCTATGGACTGGGAAGCAATGATGCTGGAGGAGCCTTGGTTTCCCTACTCGCGCTTTTCACCCACTATTACGCACATCCGGACCCAAAATACAATCTCATTATGGCCGCTACGGCCGAGGAAGAAAGCTCAGGTTCATTGGGGCTAAATAGTCTACTTCCTATCCTTCCGCCCATCGATGTAGCCATAGTGGGTGAACCCACCCTGATGCAACTGGCCATTGCTGAAAAAGGTTTGATTGTTTTTGATGGCATTATTGAGGGAACAGCTAGTCATGCAGCACACCCCAATACAGACAACCCAATTTTAAAACTTCCTGAAGTGATTGGCTGGCTAAAGAATTTTTCGTTTGAAAAAGTTTCGGAGCTATTGGGACCCGTAAAAATGACCATAACGCAGCTCAATGCGGGAAAGCAACATAATGTTGTTCCTGCACAGGTAGACATGGTCATCGATGTTCGCGTGAATGACTGCTATTCCAATCAGGAGATTGTGACCCTCTTGCAGAAGGAAGCACCACTAACAATGACTCCTCGTTCAATCAACCTAAATTCTTCTTCTATCCCAGAAGATCATCCGCTTGTTCAGGCAGGTATTGCATTGGGAAGAACGACCTATGGATCTCCTACCCTTTCGGATCAAGCAAAACTATCTTGTCCCTCCTTAAAGTTAGGTCCAGGCGATTCCACCCGTTCGCATACCGCAGACGAATTTATCTATATTAACGAGATAGAAGAAGGGATTGCATTGTATATTGATCTTTTAAATAAAATAATTTAGCATGAAACTTTGGCAAAAAGGGGCTGCAGCCCACGAAAAAGTAGATGCATTTACGGTGGGAAAAGACCGTGAATATGATTTGGTTTTGGCACAGTACGATTGTGAAGCCTCTATTGCTCACGCCAGCATGTTGGGCAAAGTAGGTTTGATTAGCCTCACTGAAGCGGAACAGTTATGTGCTGTTCTATCTACCTTAAAAAAGGATGCTGAGGCGGGTGACTTCAGCATTGAAGATGAATTTGAAGACATGCATTCAAAAATTGAGCATGTACTCACCCAAGAACTTGGAGATTTAGGGAAGAAAATTCACACAGCACGTTCTAGAAACGACCAAGTTTTGGTAGCCATGCACCTCTACCTCAAACAGGCCTTGAAAGAAATAAAAATAGATGTCCTTGCCCTATTCGATCTTTTGCTTCAACTAGCAGAAAAACACCAAAAGCATCTTCTTCCCGGTTATACCCACCTTCAGGTGGCCATGCCCTCTTCTGTCGGCATGTGGCTATCGGCTTATGCTGAAAGTCTAATCGATGATCTTTACTTTTGGGAAGCAGCCTATAAAATGGCTGATCAAAATCCTTTGGGGAGTGCCGCTGGCTATGGTAGTTCATTTCCCATTGATAGGATGTTGACCACTGAACTATTGCAATTTGACCAACCAAAGATCAACGCTGTAGCTGCTCAAATGAGTCGTGGAAAATTAGAGAAAAGTACCGCCATGGCGCTTTCCAGTATTGGGAGTAGCTTGGCAAAACTAAGCATGGACATTTGCCTTTATATGGGACAGGACTTTGACTTTATTTCCTTCCCGGCAGACCTAACCACGGGTTCTAGTATCATGCCGCATAAAAAAAATCCCGATCTCTTTGAATTGGTTCGTGGAAAATGCAATGGTCTACAAGCCCTACCAAATCAACTAGCACTTCTGACCACCAACTTACCCAGCGGCTACCATAGAGAATTACAACTCGCCAAAGGCCCTATCATAGAAGCAGTTCAAGAATTGAAGGCCTGCTTAGAAATCCTTCTGTTTAGCTTACCCAAGTTGGAGGTAACCAAAAACATTACCGACCAAAAAAAATACGATCACCTCTTTAGTGTTGATAGCCTCAATGCAGAAGTTTTGGCCGGAAAACCCTTCCGCGATGCCTACCGAGAATTGGGCGAGGCCATTGAAACAGGAAATTACCGCCCCAATAGGACGGTAAAACACACCCATTTGGGCAGTATTGGGCAACTTGGACTGGAAGAAATTCGTGCGAAAATGGAGAGATTACGGTAATACTTCATTTGGTGAAGTTGCGTTTTGATTTTTTTTATTTTTCAAAAAATTGGTATATTGTAGTTAGAAACGATCCCAAATCTGATCTATGTCATGAAAGCCCTGCAATTTTC
>CAJQKN010000092.1 GCA_905478905.1 uncultured Flavobacteriaceae bacterium
GTCCTAAGTCTGCAGCAGTTTGGACAGCTTGCCCTTGAAGTGCAGCTGCACAAATGATGATTGAAATAGATATGATCCCTCCTAGACCAACCGCAATATAGGTATCGATACGCAGGGCTTGCAGCGTCATACCAACATCTTTCACCAATGCAGCATGAAGAAATAAATTGTAAGGGACTACAGTAGTCCCCAATAGACCCACAATGATCAAGGTGTCCTTAAGCTTAAAAGAAGGAATGAAAATTCCTTCAAGGATTCCCACTATACTTGGCTGGGTAAGTATAGCTGTAATAACAAAAGAGAAACTCATTAGAAGTACAATCCCAATCAAAACATTTTTTAAATGTTTGGGAGAACCTACAAGAATAAGGATCCCTACCAAAGCGCCCACCAGTATAGGTAAAAAGTCAAATTTCGTTCCAAAATGATAATCAAAAGGTGGCATTAATGCCTGAAAACCAATGAGAGCACCAGATATATTTCCTGCCTCATAGGCCGCGTTGCCAATGAAAATAGCACTTATTAACAAAAGACCAAGGAGAATTTTTGCCAGAGGATGTTTCGCTTGAGAAAGTACGCTCTCTGCCAAACCCTTACCTGTGGTATAACTAATACGTGCCGTGGTATTTTGAATAACTATTGTAATCAAAATGGAAAGTGCCATGGCCCAAAGCAAAGAAAAACCGTGTTGTACCCCAGCCAATACACATAAGGTAATTGTTCCAGGACCAATAAAGGCTGCGGTGACAATAAAAGCGGGACCTCCTTTGAATTGAGAAAACATCTGTTTTTAGTGGTAAGATAAGATTTTTATCCTATTAGCTTTTGTACACTACTGCATTACAATGCATTCCAGCACCCACAGAAGCAAATACATAGGTCTGCCCCTCTTCCAAAGTAAAACCGTCCATTTTACCTTTGCTCACCAAATCGAATAGTGTAGGGATAGTTGCAACAGATGTATTTCCCAAAAAACCAATGCTAGAGGGTATTTTATGCACGTATGCATCATCGGTTATATTATATAAATCCATCAAATTACTGGCTATTGCACGAAGCATTTTTGCATTGGCTTGATGAAAGAAAAAATAATCAACATCGTCTGGCCTCATTTCCACCTGATCTAGGGCTTTACTGATGACCTGGGGCAACCAAGTAGTCGCATATTTATACACCCGCTGTCCATTCATTTTGAAAAAACAATGCCCAGGAGCATCCTTTTTTAAGGAGGAGCCCAGGGTGATGTTGTGTAAATCTTCTTGGGTATGCGAAAACATTGCATGTGATAAGATCCCCTTCTCTTTTGTTTTATTCTTTGAAATTATTGTTACACCACAACCATCGGCCATTAATAAAGAATCAACATCATGAGGGTCTAGAAGACGAGAGGCAACTTCTAAGCCAGCCACCAATACATGTTTGGCCTCCCCACTTTCAATCAAACGATTGGCCTGAATAACCCCTTGTAACCATCCCGGACAGCCAAAAAGAATATCATAAGCATGGCATTGATGATTGGTTATCTCCAAATTGTTTTTTAAGACTGCAGCTAAATTAGGTACTGTATGAAAAACAGCTTCTTTATTAGGCAACATATTTCCTGCGTTATGGGCGACAATAACCGCATCAATTTCATTTTTATCAATAGCAGCGTCTTTGATAGCGTTCAAACTGGCTTCAAATAAAATCTCTGCAGAATACTCGTCTTCTCGAATGAAACGGCGCTCCTTAATTCCAGATATCTCTTCTAATTTTTGAACAATTGCCGCAGTAGACTTTTCGTTTTTCTCGCCTTCCTTGGTATAAAAGCTATGCGCTAAAAAATAATCATTGGTGATTACACGACTTGGCATCGCACTACCGGTACCTGAAATTTTACTTCCCATATGGATGATTTACGCTTTAAGCTTTGGCCCATACTGAGCTATAGACATGCGTCCTTCAATTTCAAATTGCTGAAAATTCTCTCGGAAGAGTTTTCCCAATAAATGGGCTGTTTCCCAGTACTTGTCCTCATTTTTCCAAAAACGCGATGGATTCAAAACTTCTGAGGGTACATTAGGGCAACTGCTTGGGATTTTAAAATCAAAAACAGCCAGGTCTTCATAGGGGGCGTTCGCTAAACTTCCATCATGAATGGCGTCTATTATTGCACGGGTGTTTGCAAGTGAAATTCTATTTCCCTCATTGGTTCCGCCGCCAATCCAACCTGTATTGACTAACCAAACATTAGCACTAGTCGCTTCAATTTTTTGAGCAAGCAATTCTGCATATTTAAAAGGATGCCATACCATAAAGGCAGCACCAAAACATGCCGAAAAGGTTGCTTGGGGTTCAGTAATTCCCATTTCGGTCCCGGCAATTTTAGCTGTATAACCACTTACAAAGTGATACATGGCTTGTTCAGCAGTTAACTTTGCAACGGGGGGTAAAACTCCAAAAGCATCGCAGGTAAGAAAAATAATATTCTTTGGATTATTTCCAACACAGGGCAATTTAATTTGATCAATGAATTCAATCGGATAAGCTGCTCGCGTGTTTTGAGTGATCGAAGTGTCGGTATAATCAACAGCATGGGTACTCGGATCACAAACAACATTTTCAAGTACAGTGCCAAATTTAATGGCTCGGTAAATTTCGGGTTCTTTCTCTTCGGTTAAATCAATGGCTTTTGCATAGCAACCCCCCTCAATATTAAAAATACCAGTGTCAGTCCAACAGTGTTCATCATCTCCAATTAGAAAGCGTTCACTATCGGCAGACAAGGTTGTTTTCCCCGTTCCACTCAGGCCAAAAAAGAGCGAAACATCGCCCTCTTTACCTTCGTTGGCAGAGCAATGCATGGACAAAATATCCTTTTTGGGCATAATGTAATTCATGATGGAGAAAATACCTTTCTTCATTTCCCCAGCATACTCCGTTCCTAAAATGACGAATTCCTTTTCTTCAAAACTTAGATCAATACTGGTTTTGGTTTTCATAAAACTGGTGTATTGATTGGCGGTAAACTCTCCTGCATTATAGATGGTATAATCGGGTTCACCAAAATTAGCTAGTTCAGCCTCTGTAGGGCGAATCATCATATTATGCATGAACAGGGCATGGTAAGGACGAGTACAAATTACACGGATTTTTATTTGATGTTCTGGATCCCAACCTGCAAAACCATCGACTACATAGACACGTGTTCGGGTGTTAAAATAATCGATGGCACGTTGGCGATTGATACGAAAGGTTGCCGCATCCATAGGGATATTAATATCTCCCCACCAAATATCCTCTTGTGTCGCCTCATCTTGAACAATCCGTTTATCGTTTGGACTACGACCTGTTTTTTCTCCCGACAGCAAGACCAGTGCTCCTTTATCAGAAATTATTGCACCAGAATCATAGCGAATGGCCTTAGCATATAATTGGGCTGGAGACAAATTTCGATAAGTTTTCTTTGGAGAAATTCCTATGCTTTTTAAACTAAATACATCTTTCATATTATTATTTTTGTAAATGTTCTAGTAAGTTTTCTACCATCTCGCGGTTACCACAAAAAAAGGGTTCGCGTTGATGTAATGATTTGGGATTAATTTCCATGATGCGCTTATCCATGTTCACCGCCATTCCTCCAGCCTGTTCCACTATAAAAGCAATGGGATTACACTCGTATAATAAACGAAGTTTTCCATTAGGAGATTTTGCATTTGGAGGATACATAAACAATCCTCCTTTCAGCATATTACGATGAATATCAGCCACCATTGAACCAATATAACGTGTGGTATAATTTAAATCTTCTGCCTTGCGTTTTTTTAAGAAGTCTTTGACAGATTGAGGAAAACTAGCGTAATTTGCTTCGTTAATGGAATAGATATGTCCTTCTGGAGGCAAGGTGATGTTAGGATGAGATAAATAAAAGGTTCCAATGGCTGGGTTTAAGGTAAAGCCGTTCACCCCTTGACCGGTAGTATACACAAATAAGGTAGACGTGCCGTACAATATATATCCAGCGGCAACTTGTTCAGTACCTGCTTGTAAAAAGTCCTCTAGCACGACTTCATTCCCTTTGGATTTTTTCTTATAAATGGAAAAAATAGTCCCCAAAGAAACATTCACATCAATATTGGATGAACCATCCAACGGATCTATCAAGACAATGTACTTACTGTTCTCATCTGAAGCAGGATGTTTGACTTGAATGTAATCATCAGCCTCTTCACTGGCAATTCCACAAACAATTTTTCTGTTGGTCAATGCTTTAATGAACAACTCATGGGCAAAAACGTCCAATTTTTGTTGGGATTCTCCTTGAATATTGGTCGTCCCTACCTCTCCTAAAATATCAACAAGTCCTGCCTTGTTGACCTCATGACTTACGACCTTAGAAGCTAATCTTAATGCATGAATGACCTTACTAAACTCTCCCGTAGAGCCTTGAATTCTTTGTTGGTTGGCAATCAAAAACTCCCCCAATGTTTTCATTGATTTACACTTCTTTAGTTTCTACAATTAAAAGTAAAATCTTTCGTTAAACTGACTGTTTTTTTGTGGGTTTTTTTATAAAAACTTTTCATCAACCCATCCATCCTTCTCGATCCAAACTTCTGTATTGAATGGCCTCTGCAATATGTTCTGAAAGTATGTTTTCTGAGTAGGCAAGATCTGCTATGGTTCTCCCCACTTTTAAAATTCGGTCATAGGCCCGAGCAGACAAAGCAAGTTTTTTCATGGCTGTTTTAAGTAAGCTAAGCGCTGTTGGTTCAAGTTTGCAATACTGTCGCAGCTGTTTAGGACTCATTTGAGCATTGTAATGAATGTTGGTCATTTCTGCAAAACGCTTTTGCTGAATTGCTCGCGCTGCAGTTACCCGCTCCCGAATAGTCGCTGAACTTTCTCCCAATTCTTTCTTGGCTAATTCTTCGAAGGGAACGGGTTCGACTTCGATATGCAGGTCAATTCTGTCCAACAATGGCCCTGATATTTTTGCGAGATAACGTTGGGTTTCGATGGGAGTACTTGTTCCGGTATGGAAATAACCCGAAGGACTGGGATTCATGCTGGCAACCAGCATAAAGGAACTTGGATAGGTAACCGTAAACTTTGCCCGAGCAATGGTTACTTCTCGGTCTTCCAATGGTTGACGCATAACTTCTAAGACAGAACGTTTGAATTCCGGCAGTTCATCCAAGAATAAAACCCCATTATGCGCCAAAGATATTTCTCCTGGCTGAGGATAGGTTCCTCCGCCCACCAAGGCAACATCTGAAATGGTATGATGGGGCGATCTAAATGGGCGCTGATGCACTAGCCCTTTTTCTTTTACCCGCCCCAAGACGGAATGAATCTTGGTGGTTTCTAACGCTTCGCCCAAAGACATGGGAGGTAAAATGGAAGGTAATCGCTTAGCCAACATAGTCTTCCCCGCCCCAGGGGGACCAATCAAAATGACATTGTGCCCTCCAGCAGCTGCAATTTCCATACAACGTTTAATGGTTTCCTGTCCTTTCACATCCGAGAAGTCAAGGCTAGCATTATGTTGTTGCTGCTTAAACAAGGAACGAGCATCCAATTGTAAAGGAATTAATGTTTGTTTTCCTTCAAAAAAATCCATGACCTCTGTTAAATGGCTTACACCATACACCTCAATACCTTTGACAATGGCTGCTTCTTCAGCGTTTTCCTTGGGAAGGATAAAGCCCTTAAAGCCATCTTTCAAGGCTTGAATTGCAATGGGCAGTGCCCCTTTGATGGGACGTAGACTCCCATCCAAGGCAATCTCTCCCATGATGATATAATCGGAAATTGATGCAGCTTGAATCTGTTTGGAAGCGGTTAATATCCCCAAGGCAATGGGTAGGTCATAGGCAGATCCTTCCTTGCGCATATCTGCAGGAGCCATATTAATGGTGATCTTCTTCCCAGGTAATTTGTAACCAATGTTTTGCAAGGCGGCAGCAATTCGAAAATTACTTTCCTTAATGGCATTATCGGGAAGACCCACCAAATGATAGCCAATGCCTTTGTCTATATTTACTTCTAGGGTGATCAAATGTGCGTCTACGCCAAAGACGGCGCTGCCATGGAGCTGGATGAGCATAAGTAGCGAATTTGGAGATTACAATTTACAATAATTGGGCAAAAATTTAATGCCATATTTTTAAAAGTAAAAAAACTATATGAAACTTATCCTTGGAAATAAATAGTGTTCTTATTAATTTAGAATGTTCTAAAATCTATTCAATGAAAAGAAAGTATATATTCTTTAGCCTTCTATTTGCCTTAATGGCAATTGCACAGGTTTCGGACCAAACAAAACTATCTTTATCAAGCACTGTCTCTCCAAAAGACAAAGAAGTCAACATTGCCATAATCAGCGAAAAATTTGGACAGCCAGTTCAACGAAAAGCTTATTATCTTTGGGAAAAGCAAGGAGCGGGTTACCGATATACCTTACGACTACGTCCTAAAAAAATCAGTCTGCGCTATACGGGAAAGTCCATCCAAGTGGAACGAAAGATTAGACAAGTCTATAAAAAAATCGTTCGCTAGTCTATTCCTAGGCCATCGTTTAACCATTTAAGGTAAGTGTCTGCGTCAGTATATTGAATGGGGGTATTCAAAAGAGTTCCATCTGGATCCATCAACACATAATAGGGCTGGGAGGCTGAATTGAAGTTCAGACTCTGAAAACTAGCCCATTTCTCCCCAACAGTATTGATGGTGCGTATTCGTCCATTCGGAAATTGGAAATTAAACTGATCCTTTTCTTGAAGGGAAGTTTTATCGTCAATATAGAGTGAAATCAAAACAACTTCTTCATTCAACAACCTAAAGATGGCTGGTTTTGACCATACATTTTCTTCCATCTTTCTGCAATTTACACATGCCCAGCCAGTAAAATCAAGAAGGATGGGTTTGTTCTGTAAACGTGCTGTAGCCAGCCCAAGTTCGAAATCCTTATAACAATCAAGCCCCAAGGGACATTCATTATCAGAAGCGTAAATACTATAAAAAGCAGGCGGAGGAAAACCACTCAACAGCGTCAACTTATTCTCTTTGGAAACCAAGCCGATAAAAAGATAGGCAGTCAACACCAAACTCAATGCCCCAAGACCTATTCTAGCCTTGGATAATTTTCCTTTTATGTCGTGTGGAAAACGGAATAATCCGAGTAAATAAAGGCTTAATGCAAGGGCTAAAAGGGTCCATATTCCAACAAAAACTTCTCGTTTCAATAATCCCCAATGGGAAACTAAATCAGCATTGGACAAGAATTTCAAGGCCAAGGCAAGTTCAAAGAAGCCTAGTACAACTTTCACTGTAGTCATCCATCCTCCCGATTTGGGTAGGGCGGTCAAGGCATTTGGGAACAGGGCAAACAAGGCAAAAGGTAAAGCAAGGGCTACTCCAAAACCAGTCATTCCAGCTGTAAGTTGCATGGCACCTCCGTCTGAGGTGAGTGAACCAGCCAAAAGAGAGCCCAAAATTGGTCCCGTACAGGAGAACGATACAATGGCAAGGGTTAGCGCCATAAAAAAGATACCTGCAACTCCTTTTAGGTTAGCGCTTTCGTCCGTAGAATTTCCCCAACTAGAAGGCAAGGTCAATTCATAAAAACCAAAGAAGGAAAAAGCAAAAAAGACAAAAACCCCAAAAAACAAAAGATTCAAGGGAACGTTGGTTGAGATACTATTGAGGATTTCTGGGTTGAGGGAATCCAAGAAATGGAAGGGTAAACTCAACAAGACGTATATCACTACAATGAATCCACCATAGAGCAATGCATTGAAAATTCCCTTCCGTAGACTCGTTCCCTGTTTCAAGAAAAAGGAGACAGTCAATGGAATCATAGGGAAGACACAGGGGGTCAATAAGGCAATGAGACCGCCTAAAAAGCCCAACAAGAATAAATTCAATAAGGGAGAAGCATCGCCTTCATCGACCAATCCGCTGGTCAATAACGCTTTATTTTTAAGGGAAAGTGTTAATGCAGCAGAACGGGCTTTATCTTGATCGGTAATTTCAATGGCTGACTGAACAATCGCTTTGCCGTTCAAAGAAAAAGCAAATGGTTCTGTTCTAAAAATACACACTCGGTCGTCGCAAGCTTGGTAATTAATTTCGCCTCGTATTTCGTCTACATTCGTATCGAGAAGTGTGAGGTGTTGTGAAAACTTCGCCTCTTTCTCGAAAAAAGGCAAGTCAATTTCGAAGATTTGATCAAATTCGATTTTAGGGGGATCACTTTGCATCTCCCCTTTTAATTTGATTCTTAACGAATCATAGACATAGGTGAATTCTGTTGGCAAAGGACCATCTTCAAATTCTTTAAGGCTGTACAAATGCCATTTTTCCTTAATTGCTGCAGTGAAATGTAAAACAGCTTCTGTGTCCGATATGCGTTCTACAGTAGTTGACCATTCAACGGGTTCATCTTCACCTTGCGCAAAAACCACCCAACTAAAAAAGACAAATAGGAATAAATAATATTTTTTCAAATGCATTTGATTATTAAGGGGTTAACTGTAGCATTTGATGCGGCAAAACGAGCGTCGACACGCTGACCAATCACCCAGACAATTTGCGCTTCACTGCAGAGTAACCACTGATTCTCTTTTTCTAACAAAGAATACTTTTGATCCTTGAAAAACTTACTCAGTTTTTTCTTTCCGGGCATTCCAATGGGGTAAAAATAATCGCCTTTTTGGTATTTACGAAGGATTAAGGGAAATTTTAACATGCGCGTATCTAAGAGAGCATGTTTAGGGGAAAGAATCGCCTCTTGGCTTAGGGATAAATGAATGGGAGAATGAAGATCCTCAGTAGGTATCCATTCAATTTCATTGGGCTGCTTATCCTCTTGAAGTGGAGTTAACAGCAATTCATTTCTATCGTGCACCAAACGATGTGATGGGGAAATCAGTTGTTTTCCGCTTTGCGCCTCCATAATGGAATGAAGATCGGCTAGATGAGTGAAACCAAAGGGCGAAAAAAGTGCAAAGAGGTAATAATCGAGGGGTTTTAGCGCTTTAATCGCTGCAAGTGAAATATGAACTACCCCTTCTTTTTCCTTAAAATGCAAAGCTTTGAATTGCTCCAACACTACTGTCAAAGCTTCATGTGCCAAAGCAATATGGTCAAACGTCTCTGCTGCATTTTGCAATAAGTGCGCATTGGCTGCTTTCCATTGAGGAATAACCTGATGTCGCAATTGATTTCGCAAATAATCATCAGAAGCATTGGATGCATCTTCACGCCAATCGATTGCATTTACTTTGGCATAGTCGACAATGGCAGCTTTGGAAAAAGAAAGCAGAGGACGCACAATTGTAGCTGATCTGATCCCACGCAATCCTTTTAAACCACTTCCTCTTCCTGTATTGATCATGAAGGTTTCCAATTGATCATCCAAATGATGAGCGGTGAGCAAATGGGAATAGTCACCTTCCTTTTTAAGTAGTTCAAACCAGTCATACCGCAACATGCGTGCAGCCATTTGAATGGAAATCCCTTTGGATGCGGCTATACTTTTGGTGTCAAAACGACGGGTATGCACCTCAAGATTGTGCATACGACACTTTGCAATAATAAAATTTTCATCACCATCGCTTGCTTCCCCGCGAAGACCAAAATTACAATGCGCCACGGCAAAAGATACTTTTGCCTTTAGCAAGAGGTCGAACAAAACCATACTATCAACTCCCCCACTGTTGGCAAGTAAAAAAATTGCTTGCGGATTCTTTTCCAGCAAGACATTCATCTTTTTTTGTACAATTTCTAACACTGAACAAAGATAATGTTTTAAAAAAGTAAAAAAACGCTTCCGATGAGGATAGAATTTGTTTAACTAAATAATTTGACGCATTTTTGTGCTGTATTATGAAAACAACATCTAACATAGCGTTCGTTTCTTTACGCTTTCCGCGTGCTTTCCGCCCCTTGGGGGTCTAATACTTTTATGGAATCTAGGTGTGTCCGATTCCGCTCTCAAAACTACTCTATTCCTTTTTTTATCATCAAAACCATTCCCATGGAAATTGTTAACGCGGGCCCTGAACATATACATTTTGCAAAAACCATAAGCCAAACCATTGAAGAATCGGCCAAAGACCGAGGTACGGGTATAGCACAACGAACTCCTGCCTATATCATTCAAAAAATGCAAAACGGCAATGCTGTTATTGCTTTTGAAGAAGATCATTTTGCTGGCTTCTGCTATATCGAGGTATGGGGTCACGGCAAATATGTTGCCCATTCTGGACTCATTGTTTCCCCCAGCTATCGCGGACAAGGTCTAGCAAAGCGCATTAAAAAACATGTATTTGATCTTTCGCTCGAGAAATTTCCTGGAGCAAAAATATTTGGAATCACTACTGGACAGGCAGTGATGAAAATCAATTATGAATTAGGCTATAAACCTGTACATTTTTCTGAACTGACAAACGACCCGGAGTTTTGGAAGGGCTGTCAAACCTGTAAGAATTTTGATGTGCTAACCCGAACAGAACGCAAACTCTGCCTGTGTACAGGAATGTTGTATGACCCAAACGAAAACAAACAAGCCGAATCAAAAACTACCACCTTCTTGAGTGGACTCTTTAAAAAGAAAACAAAATGAAAAAATTAGTTCTCGCCTACAGTGGTGGTCTCGACACCTCCTACTGCCTAAAAACGCTTTCGCAAGAAGGCTATGAAGTACATGCTGTGAGTGTAAACACTGGTGGATTCACTGCAGCAGAAATCAATGCACAGGAGAAAAAAGCCTATGCTATGGGAGCAACAACCTACAAATCGATTGATGCCTTACAAAATTTTTATACAAAAATCGTCAAATACCTAATTTTTGGGAATGTATTGAAAAACAACACCTATCCCCTTTCGGTGAGTGCCGAGCGGATTATACAAGCTGTTGAGATTATTGAATATGCCAAAAGCATAGAGGCAAAGTATATCGCTCATGGAAGTACAGCTGCAGGAAACGATCAGGTGCGTTTTGATCTCATTTTTCAAGTGCTTGCTCCAACCATAGAAATCATTACACCCATTCGTGATAAACAACTTTCTAGGGAAGCAGAAATTAACTATCTCAAAGAACAAGGCATTGAACTTTCTTGGGAAAAAGCGCAATACTCCATCAATCAAGGTTTATGGGGAACCAGCGTTGGCGGAAGTGAAACCCTTACCTCACACCAAACGCTGCCCGAAACAGCCTATCCTAGTCAGTTAACTCAAAGCACACCCAAGAAAATAATTCTCCATTTTGAAAAAGGAGAATTGGCAGCACTCAATGGAACTAAAGGAGAGCCTGTTGAACTCATACAAAGCTTGCAAGAAATTGCCAAAGAATATGCCATTGGGCGAGATGTACACGTGGGCGATACCATTATTGGAATTAAAGGCCGGGTAGGTTTTGAAGCGGCTGCACCTTTGATTATTATCAAGGCACATCATCTACTAGAAAAACACACCCAGAGTAAATGGCAACAATACCAAAAAGAACAACTCGCCAATTTTTATGGTATGCAATTGCATGAAGGAAATTATCTCGATGCAGTAATGCGGGATATCGAAAGCTTTTTAGAAAGCAGTCAAAAGACAGTGAATGGCGATGTCTATATCACCCTACATCCTTATCGTTTTGAATTGGAAGGTGTTTCTTCTCCCAACGATCTCATGAATGCCGCATTTGGCAGTTATGGAGAAATGAATAAGGGGTGGACAGCAAATGACGCCAAAGGCTTCATCAAAATAAGCGCTAATGCACACAAAATTTACGGTAGCGTAAACAAATCAACGAAGAAATGAAAACAGTAGGAATAATAGGTGGCGCTGGATACACAGGAGGTGAACTCATCCGTTTGGTCCTCAATCACCCTGCCTTGGAGCTTGATTTTGTGTACAGCA
>CAJQKN010000093.1 GCA_905478905.1 uncultured Flavobacteriaceae bacterium
GTGGCTCACCTCTTCCCATACCGAACAGAGAAGTTAAGCACATTTGCGCCGATGGTACTGCCTTGCGGTGGGAGAGTAGGTCGTCGCCTTCTTCAAAACCCTCTACATAACTGTAGAGGGTTTTTTTTTAGAGTAAATTCTGATGAGTATCCCAATAGACTTTATAATTGTACCTTTACAATTCAAATTCTTGTTTTAGCCTCATGAGTTATCCTACTTTACCCTGTAAAAATTGTAACCAAAAGTACCGCAAGAACTTTATGTTTTGCCCACATTGTGGACAACAAACCAAAGAGCAACTTACCGTTGGACTCTTGTTTTAGAATACCATCATTAATTATTTTTCTTTTGATGCCCGCTTTTTTAAAAGTATCCAGCCCCTTCTTTTTAAACCAGGCTATTTAGCTAGAGCGTTTATTGATGGAAAACGCTCAACCTATTTACATCCTGCGCAGTTGTATTTGTTTATATCGGTACTGTTCTTCTTTTTGATAACTACTTTGGTCGTCTCTGACAATATCAAGGAACTGGATAATACTATATTAAACACATCTTTAGTGTTACCTAAAAACGAGGATTCTTTAATTGAGAAAAGTCAACTGATTTCTAAAACTGATTCATTAGAGCGTTTTGCTGTGGAAAATAGCAATTCTATTACTTTAGGAAAGTTCAGTTCCAAGAAGTTGGATTCGTTAATTGGTTTAAAAGCCCCTGAAAAGCAAATTCTGATGGCGATGGGGATGAAGGAGAATGCGGGGTTTTTAATGAAAAAATTTTTTGCCCAAGGACTTAAGTTGTACAAGCAAAGATCGGCGGGTACATTGCTTAATACGATTAATGAAACCTTACCAATTGCAGTTTTTGTTTTACTGCCAATTTTCGCTTTTTTATTAAAACTTTTCTTTTTCAGTAAGGGCGGATATGCAAATCATCTAGTGTTTAGCTTTTACTTTTTTTCGTTTGTCTTTTTTGTATTAACCTTACAGTTCGTTATTAACCTGATAATCGATATTCAAGATTGGATAGATTTTTTAGTCATCCTATCCATTGGAATTTATTTAAGCCTTTCCGTAGAGCAATTTTATCAAATTGGTTGTAGTTCCTCCATTTTAAAAACCGCATTACTAACTTTTTTCTTTTTATTATTTGTTATCCCTTCTGCAGTTTTCCTGTTGTTTGTCTATGGGTTTATTATGTATTAGAGGATTGGTTTAATGAAAGGTTAATTCTGTGGCGAGACAGTTAGTTTTATACTGCTTGACAAGGTGTTTTTAAAAAAATGGCTTTATTTGGATGGGTAGTGACAGCGTTTTTGTAATGTTTCAGTTGTTCGATGCAGGATTTTATAATTTAGGCGGAATTAACAAATATCTTCCTACATTTATCGAAAATATTCGACATGGATGCCTTAGATAAAATTATGGATGCCTTATTTACTCCCTACAGAGAACGAGTGCCAGATGTAGGGAAAATCATTCGTGCCATGCAATCAGCTGGTATGATAGAAAAGGAAAGTGATATAGAGAATGACCACGTTGCCTTTCGAACCCTTGGGGTGCCTAATCTTGGGATCGCTTCATTTGAAAAAATATTTTTGTATTATGGCTATACGAAGGAAGATCCTTATTTTTTCGCAAAGAAAAAATTGAACGCCTATTGGTATTCGCCTCCCTCTCCCAACTATCCACGAATATTTATTAGCGAATTACGTGTTGGAGATTTGTCAGCGGATAGCCAGCAGTTGATTCATAAGTTTACTGCACCCATTACTTCTGACCCTGTTGATAAAATGGATTTAGACAAGCCCGATCAGGTTGGAGCGTTCTTTCATCAACCATTATGGGATCTACCTACATTTGCAGAATATGAGGCCTTGGCTGCAGAAAGTGAATATGCCGCTTGGGTAATTTACAACCGTTATTATTTAAATCATTATACCATTAGTGTTCATCAATTAGCAGACTTTTCAACGCTAGAGAAATTTAATGCCTTTTTGGAAAGTATAGGCGTTGTGCTCAATTCGGCTGGTGGAACGATAAAGGTTAGCCCAGATGGATTGTTACGTCAATCAAGTTCTGTTGCCAAACTGTTTATGGCTCAATTCTCATGTGGTACTGTACACGAAATCCCAGGGAGTTATGTTGAATTTGCCGAACGTTTGCCCTTGCCTGAATTTAGAGACTTACCCAAAGAAAAGCTAACAAGAGCCCACCGAAGAGAGGGTTTTGAAGCTGGGAATGCAGATAAGATTTTTGAAAGCACCTTTCGTGAACAAACCCAAAAGGAGAAATAACTATTCCGCTAAATTCATTTCAATTGCGCTGTCGTTTTTCAATAAGTTAGCTAGGGTAAAAGCTGCTGTACCTATGATTTGATTCATATTTTCCACATCCAATTTTTCTGCCTCATCACCCGCTTTGTGATAGAAATAATAGTTTTTAAAGTCAAAAGATGAGAGGGTCTGTGCCGGTACATCAAAAGCTTGATAAAAAGCATAATTATCTGAACGTTTAAAGAGATTGTATTCTTTTGCCTGTGGGAGAAACTGAATAAAATTCTCTGATATGGCGTTCATTTCATTGGCCATATTGGAAAGTTTATAGCCGGTTATATACACTTGATTTTCGCCCGTTGTTAAGGTAGAACCGATCATTTCAAAATTAACCATATAAGCCAATTCTACCTTTTCGTTTTTCATGCGTTCAGCCAAATGATAAGCGCCTTTCAGTCCTTTTTCTTCATCAGCAAAGAGGGCAACTACTATGTTTTGTTTCCACTGGTGTTGTGCTAAATAGCGCGCAATTTGTAGAACAGCTGTTGAGCCAGTGGCATTGTCGTTGGCTCCATTAAAAATTTGATCACCTTCAACGTCTTTTATACCAATATGATCTAGGTGCGCTCCCAGCAAGATTGTTTTTCGATTGGGGTCATAATCCCCAATTCGCCCGACAAGGTTATAAGCGGTTAAACTATCGGTAACCAAGGAATCACGATAAGCGGGATAGAAGGGCTGTATTCCATGGGTTTCAAAATAATTTGTTACAAATGCAGCTGCTTTGTAAAAGCCACCACTATTGGTGTCGCGCCCTTTCATATCATCATGTGCAAGGGTAAATAGAATGGCACGTGTTTCTTCTGTTGTAATTTCATAGCGAATTTCAGCTAGATCGAAGCTTGTTTGGGCATTACAACTTTGTACGCTAAGGCAAATGAGTAGAAGGAGTGTTTTTTTCATGCGAGTGATTGATAAGGAAGATTTATTTTTCGTTTAAATATATGATTTGATCTGCATTTGTTCTCAAAACATTCCAACCGTTTTGGGAAAGAACTTGTCCAGAAATCAACACAGCTTCTGCAACAAATTCCAATACCACCTTATTGATTTGCTCAACCGAAGTAGATTCAAGCACATAGTAAATGTTTTGTCCGTCTTTTTCTACCCTAAAAAGCGGGGGTGTTCCACCGCTGATGCCTTGAATGGCACAACTTTTATTCACCATTCCTTCAAAGGGTTTTGTGCCGTCAAACCAACATTTTGGGTCTAAAATTACCCCTTTAAGTAAAGCAGGTTCTGGTCTGGTTTGTTGTACAGGGTAACTAATACTTTTATCTAGGCTAAGAATTGAGGCAGCTCCGTCAGTCACTTCTATGAGCAGTTTTCCATCTCCAGAAAGTAATGTCCCGCGAATGCGCATGCGTTTTCCGTTCAATTCACTTGGAGTAGTTTTTTTTTCGGTAAGCATTGATTCTGAATCAAAATTCCCATAGCCAATTAACAAGGCTTCGGGTCGAAAACCCTCTGGATAATAACCTTCATCAAGAATAAGCATGGGTTTTGGTAGATCGAAATACACCCCACTAAATTCATGAATATTTTTAGGTTTGAATGCATTAAGATTAAAGGGGTTTCCAAATTGAACTATCAAAAAAAGAATTACCAATAAAAGAATAGATAAAGGAAAGAGAAACCACCGCAGTATTTTGGCATTAATTTTTGGGAGCTTTTTATTCCAGCTATTGTAAAAATTATTTTTCATATGGTTAAGCTTTGTTGGTCTAGCATTGTATTTTCCAACATAAAAAGTTTGGTTTATCCAAAGTGTTTTCGCGCGTTTTATATTTGGAGAGTTCGGTAAGCTTCCAACTTGTAATTCTTGTCATATGGGGTAATTTGTTTCACTAAGTTAACTTTTTTTATTGCAATTTTCCCGCCACAAAACCACCACTCCAAGCTGCTTGAAAATTATAACCGCCAGTGATTGCGTCTACATCGATTACTTCTCCTGCAAAATACAAGCCCTTGAGATGCTTGCTCTCCATGGTTTTAAGGTTAATGTCTTTAAGTGCAATTCCCCCACAAGTAACAAATTCTTCTTTAAAGGTCGTTTTACCTTCTACCTTGTAACGATCATTCGTGATTATTTCTGCCAAATGGCGGAGCTTCTTTTTTCCAACTTCATTCCAACGTCTCTCTTCTTGAATTTCACTTTTTTCTAAAAGAAAATTCCATAATCGATTTGGAAGGGAAGTTGGGTTGAGTTTTGCAATTTGTTTTTGAGGTGAAGTTTGACTTGCTTCAGCGAGTAGATTAAACACTTGCTCTGCATTGAATTCTTCTAACCAGTTAATACGAACATTAAATTTATACTCTTTCTCTGCAAGTTCACGCGCTCCATAGGAAGAGGCTTTTAAGATGGCTGGACCACTCATTCCCCAGTGGGTAATGAGTACTGGACCCTGGGTTTTTATTTTTGTTTCTTCAATTTTGACCTGTGCCGTTGTTGCCGCAATCCCCATTAGTGTTTTAACTTTTTCATTAGGCATATTGAAGGTAAATAGAGAGGGAACAGGTGGAATAATGGTAAGTTTTAAGTTAGCCAACCAATCGAAGCCAGCTTTTTTTGGACTTCCGCCAGTGGTGATAATTACCCGATCGAACGATTGCGTTTGATCATCCTTTAAATGAAGTGTCCATGTATCTTCATTTTTTGACAATTGCTCCACCACAGAAGAAAGTTTAAGATCAATCTTCTTTCTCATTAATTCATTTTGTAAACAATCAATAACAGACTGAGACGAATTGGAAGTAGGGAACATACGCCCGTCCTTTTCAATTTTAAGAGGAACACCGTGTTCTTCGAACCAACGAATGGTGTCTGATGGCTGGAATGCATGGAAAATTGATGTCAAACTTTTTCCTCCGCGCGGATAGGCCTTGATAAGTTCAGCAACATCTTGACAGTCATGGGTAACATTACAACGCCCTCCACCAGATACCTTTACTTTTGAAAGCACCTTGGTTGTCTTTTCAAATATGCTTACCTCTGCCTCAGGATGGTGTTCTTTGACAGAAATGGCCGCAAAAAATCCTGCTGCTCCTCCACCTATGACGGCTACTTTTTTAATTTTTCCCATGTCATTCAAAGATAGGATTGTATTTTTAGTGTATGAAACAAATTGCTTTCCTTCTGTTTTTAATTCATAGCATGCTCTTTGCACAAAAAAGAGACATGGAAAAATCAACTATAATCATTCCACCCAAACAAGTTGTTGTCATTGATTATCCCAATTACAAAGGCTTTGGCGTTAAAGTGTGGAATAAGGCTAAATTTGAAGTTGGTATTTCTTCACGCAGTAAAAAAACAGATTCACTTCAAAAAGGTTTTGGTTTAAATAAAGGTGCTTCCGCAAGTTTGTTGATAGAAGAGGACATGTATTTGCAGTTTGAAAATCGTTTTTTTGCTCCCTTGGAAGTACAATATACTATCTATAAAGGAAAGCCAGGAAAAAAGAAAGTGGGAGAATTAACCCCCCAGCGTGGATTTTATTTGGTCAACACAACTGCGCAAGCAATCCCATTAAAAATTCCTGGGATCATGAATCCTAATCTATCTCCTTTTTCTAAAAGCGGTGTGGATTTACCTATTGGTCAAAAAATTTTACTATCTGTTGCTGGTAAAGATGTTTTGTTGTTAACGGTTACTGACTCCATCCCAAAAGGGGCACGCATCAATGTCGCTGATTTAATTGATCGGGCGTTGAATCAAAAGTAGATTAGTTATTCTCCCGGTTTAATTTTATATTTTTTGCGTTTAGACTTTTTCTAATCTTATTTTCAAATTATAAAAAACATTGAAAATTATTCATTTACTATTATGAAATAAATCCAGAGAGACAGCTTGTATGCTTTTTAGAGAGCCTCTTTTATCGAATCCAATTCAGATCAAACTGCGACTAGATCTCCTGTGATATTTTTCTGTGGAAGGGTTGAATGTCCCATTAAGTGCATATCAATTTGATGTGCAGCTTCTCTCCCTTCGGAAATTGCCCAAACAATTAGCGATTGTCCACGGCGAACATCGCCAGCGGTAAAAATATTGGGTTTGTTTGTTTGGTAACGGTTTTCCCCTTTTACATTTCCACGCTCGTCATAGGTCAAGCCCAACTGCTCTGGGATACTTTTTTCAGGTCCAGTAAAACCAAGTGCTAAAAGGGCTAAATCACAGGGCCATTCTTTTTCACTTCCTTCGCGTTCAATCAGTTGCGGACGTTGTCCGGGAATCTTCTTCCATTGTACTTCAACCGTTTTTAAAGCTTTGATATGTCCGTTTTTATCGCCGATAAATTCTTTGGTAAGAATGGACCATTCCCGGTGAATACCTTCTTCGTGAGAAGAAGAGGTTTTGAGTTTAAAAGGCCAGTATGGCCAAGGGTTTTCATCAGTACGTTCATCGGCCGGCTTTGGCATGATTTCGAAGTTGGTCACACTTTTAGCTCCATGTCGGTTGGACGTTCCAATACAGTCAGATCCAGTATCTCCACCACCAATAACGATAACATCTTTCCCTTTTGCGAGGAATTTTTCTTCTCGCTCCAATTGTCCATCGACAGCTTTGTTGTTATGAGGTAAGAAGTCCATGGCTTGAACGACTCCGTTGAGTTCTGCTCCAGGAATTGGTAATTGTCTGCGAATGGTCGCACCCATACACAATAACACCACATCAAAATCAGCTTCTAATTGTTCAGCTGAAATGTCTTTTCCAATTTCTGTGTTGATGGTAAAAATAATGCCTTCTTCTTTTAAGATTGCCATACGACGGTCAATCACATGTTTTTCCATTTTGAAATCTGGAATTCCATAGCGCAGAAGACCACCAATTTTATTGTCGCGTTCAAAGACAGTAACAGTGTGTCCAGCGCGATTTAACTGCTGTGCAGCAGCAAGACCTGCAGGACCAGATCCAACAATTGCTACAGTTTTTCCGGTGCGTTGCACAGGAGGTTGTGCTTTAATCCATCCTTCATTAAAACCTCGTTCAACAATATATTTTTCAATTAATTCTATGGAAACAGGAGGGTTAACAATCCCCAGAACACAAGCCTCTTCACAAGGGGCTGGGCACAGACGGCCCGTAAATTCAGGGAAGTTATTTGTTGAATGTAAAATGGTCAATGCTTTTTCCCATTCGTTTTTATAGACAGCATCGTTAAAGTCTGGAATTAAGTTACCCAATGGACATCCACTGTGGCAAAAAGGAACACCACAATCCATACAGCGTCCCCCTTGTTCTTGGAGTTGTTCTGTTTTGGGTGCTATTGTAAATTCCTTGTAATTTTCTATCCTTTCTTTAGGGGCAATCGCTTCTTCTTTGATGCGATCGAATTCCATAAATCCTCTTAATTTTCCCATAATATTAAGCCTTTTGTTCTTCTTCTTTTTCTGCTGCTAAAAGCGCTAATGCGTTTTTGTAATCGGTCGGCATAACCTTGATAAAGTTCTTGGAACTGTCGGGCCAATCTTTTAAAATTGCCGCTGCTTTCGTACTAGAGGTATAGTCATTGTGATTGACCAATAAACGCTTCACCGTTTCACGGTCTTGGTCGTTAAGGTCTTCGAGTTCGACCATTTCAAGGTTGAATTTCTTTTCGTCAAAAGTACCATCTGCACTGTATAGATATGCAATTCCACCGCTCATTCCAGCAGCAAAATTACGACCAGTTTCGCCTAAGATCAAGGCAATTCCACCTGTCATGTATTCACAACCGTGATCTCCAATTCCTTCAACAACTGCGGTTGCTCCTGAATTCCTTACACAGAAACGTTCCCCAGCAATTCCATTGATATAGGCCTCTCCAGTAACAGCACCATACAAGGCTACATTTCCAATGATTACATTTTCGTCTGCTTTAAAGCTTGCTTCTTTGGGTACTTCAGCAATTAATTTTCCTCCCGAAAGTCCTTTTCCAAAATAGTCATTACAGGTTCCAGAAACTTTCATAAAGAGTCCTTTGGCGGCAAAAGCCCCAAAACTTTGTCCAGCTGTTCCCGTAAATTTTAAACTTAAGGTGTCTTCTGGTAAGCCGTTTGCTCCATGAATTTTAGAAATTTCATTAGAGAGAATAGCCCCAACCGTTCGATCGGTGTTCTTGATTGGGAATTCTAAATGCTGTTCTTCTTTTCTGTAGATGGCTGGGTGAGCTTCTTGAATTATTTTAAAGTCAATAACATTATCTAAGCCGTGGTCTTGCTTTTGTGTATTGTGTAATTTAACCTTAGGTCCAACTTCAGGTTTGTATAAGATTTTAGATAAATCTATGCCTTGTGCTTTGAAGTGATTGACCGCTTTTTTCATATTAATTTTTTGCGATTGACCCACCATTTCTTGGATGGTTCTAAAACCTAACTCAGCCATGATTTGTCTTAATTCTTCTGCCACAAAATACATGAAATTGATCACGTGTTCTGGTTTACCTTTAAAGTTCTTACGCAGCTCTGGATCTTGCGTAGCAATTCCAACTGGGCAGGTGTTAAGGTGACATGCACGCATCATGATACAACCCGAGGCTACAAGCGGAGCGGTGGAGAATCCAAATTCTTCTGCACCAAGTAAACAAGCAATCGCAACATCACGTCCTGTTTTCATTTGTCCGTCGCATTCAAGAACGATTCGATTACGCAGGTCGTTCATCACGAGGGTTTGTTGTGCTTCAGCGATCCCAAGTTCCCATGGAAGGCCAGCGTGTTTTAGCGAGGTAAGGGGAGATGCTCCCGTTCCACCATCAAAGCCAGAAATTAAGATCACGTCTGCTTTTGCTTTTGCTACACCAGCCGCGATTGTTCCAACACCTACTTCTGACA
This sequence comes from uncultured Flavobacteriaceae bacterium, assembly GCA_905478905.1. Taxonomy (GTDB): domain Bacteria; phylum Bacteroidota; class Bacteroidia; order Flavobacteriales; family Flavobacteriaceae; genus Arcticimaribacter. Next base: position 9,140 of record CAJQKN010000093.1, read on the forward strand.
CTAACTTCACATTTACACGTGCTTCACGATTTGCATTTTTTAGGTCATAGATTAATTGCGCTAAATCTTCAATCGAATAGATGTCGTGGTGTGGGGGAGGTGAAATTAACCCAACATAGGGTGTTGAGTTTCGCACAGAGGCAATATATGGGTTTACTTTTGGTCCAGGTAATTGCCCACCTTCTCCGGGTTTGGCCCCTTGTGCCATTTTGATTTGAATCTCTTTGGCGGATGAAAGATAATGACTCGATACCCCAAAACGTCCAGAAGCAACCTGCTTGATAGCAGAGTTACGCCAGTTTCCGTTGTTGTCTGGTTGGAAACGTTTAGGATCTTCTCCTCCTTCACCAGAATTACTTTTACCACCAATACGGTTCATGGCAATTGCGAGGTTTTCGTGTGCTTCTGCTGAAATAGATCCTAGAGACATTGCACCAGTTTTGAAGCGCTTAACGATTTCTGTCCATGGTTCTACTTCTTCGATTGGAATGGGGTCAAAACTAGAAAATTCAAATAAACCACGCAGGGTCATTAATTTTTCCGATTGTTCATTCACCATTTTGGCATAAACATCATAGCTTTCCCATTTGTTTTGTTTAACCGCCTGTTGCAGTTTAGCAATAGTGGTTGGGTTCAGCATATGTGCTTCCCCGTCGCGACGCCAGCGGTATTCTCCACCAATTTCAAGCTCAAGACCTCCAAGACCTTCTTTATTGAACGCCTTGTTGTATCTGCGTGCGATTTCACGTTCAACTTCATATAAACCAATTCCTTCAATACGGGTAGCAGTATCACAGAAAAATTGATCCACAAATTTTTCGCTCAAGCCTAATGCTTCAAATATTTGCGCTCCACGATAGGAGTGAAGTGTCGAGATTCCAATCTTGTTCATCACCTTGACAATTCCTTTGGCGATGGCTTGATTGAAGTTGTCAATGGCTAGATTGGCTGGGATACCTTTAATGTTTCCTGATTCAACTTGGTCTTCGATGATTTCATTTACCATATAGGGGTTAATGGCACTTGCACCATACCCAAATAAACAAGAAAAATGATGCGGTTCTCTTGGTTCAGCCGATTCAATGACAATCCCAAAGTTTGATCGCTTTTTTAGGCGTTTGAATGCATTGTGGGTGTGAGCACATGCCATCAACATTGGAATAGGTGCAAAGTAATTCGACACCCCTCTATCGGTAAGTAATACAATATTAGCTCCTTTATCTACTTCTTTTTCGATGCTTTTAACCATCTCTTCCAAGGCAGTTTCAAGTCCATTCATTCCTTTGTGAACTTCATAGAGGGTTGGTATAACAACCGTTTTAAAGTCAGGATGATCAATGTGTTTGATCTTATCCAAATCTTCGTTGGAAATAACAGGATTTTGGATATTAAGCTTTTTGGCATGCTCTGCACCAATGTCAAAAATATTAAGGTCATTCCCTATACTCAAGGAGGTGTCAGTAACTACTTCTTCACGGATTCCGTCCAAAGGTGGATTGGTTACTTGAGCAAACAATTGCTTGAAATAGTTGTAAAGCAGTTGCGGTCGGTCAGACAACACTGCCAAAGGAGTGTCTGTTCCCATTGAACCAATGGCTTCTTTCCCTTGAAGACTCATGGGAAGAATGATGGTTTTGAAGTCTTCTTGGGTGTAACCAAAAACACGAAGTCGTGTTTCATAGTTTTCCGATTCTACCTCTAAGTGATTTCCTGTATAAGGGACTTTTGCAAGGGGTAGTAAATTTTCATCCAACCATTCTTGATAAGGACGAGCAGTAGCCACCTGCGTTTTAATTTCTTCATCTTCGATGATGCGTCCTTCGTCCATATTAACCAAGAACATACGTCCTGGTTCCAAGCGACCGTGCTTTTCAACATTTGCTGGATCAATATCCAAAACACCAACTTCTGATGACATGACCACATAACCATCTTTGGTGACAGTATAGCGCGAAGGGCGTAATCCGTTTCGGTCTAAAAGCGCTCCAATGAATTTTCCATCAGTGAAAGGAATGGAGGCAGGACCATCCCAAGGCTCCATGATACAAGCATTGTATTGGTAAAAAGCCTTCTTGGCAGGATCCATAGATTTGTGTTTTTCCCAAGCTTCAGGGACCATCATCATCATAACCTCGGGTAAGGATCGGCCTGTGGCTAAAAGCAGTTCCACTACCATATCCATGGAGGATGAGTCCGATTTTCCTTTTAGGATAACGGGTAAAATTTCTTTGATGTCTTCTCCAAACAAATCGCTTTTAAAGAGTTCTTCTCGCGCTTGCATGCGGCTGTAGTTTCCTCTAAACGTGTTGATTTCACCGTTGTGACACATGTAGCGAAACGGTTGAGCTAAATCCCAAGTAGGGAAGGTGTTGGTTGAGAAGCGCTGGTGAACCAATGCCAAACGAGTAACCACAAGTGGATCAGAAAGGTCAGTGTAATAAGGTTCAATATCCTCAGGGACAAGCAATCCTTTATAGATTAGTGTGTGCGTGGAGAGTGAAGGCAGGTAGAAGTAGTTTGCTTCAGATAGTTTGGATTGATAAATGGTGTGTTCTGCAATTTTGCGGGCGATGAATAATTTTACGTTAAATTCATGATCCGTGTATGACTTATCTCCTTTTCCAATAAAAACTTGGGCAATATGAGGTTCGGTTTGAGAGGCAATTCGTCCGACAACACTTTTGTTAACGGGTACTTTTCGCCAACCTAAAACAGCTAATCCCTGCTTTTGTATTTCGTTTTCAAAAATCTTAATACAGTAATTACGTTGATTTTCTTTTTGTGGTAGAAAAGTCATCCCCACAGCATATTGATGCAATTCGGGGAGTTTAAAATCAACATTTTTTACTAAAAAATCGTGCGGGATTTCAATCAAAATTCCAGCGCCATCTCCTGTTTTTCCGTCAGAACTTACTGCACCACGGTGTTCCAACTTGACAAGGATGTCCAAAGCTTTTCCTATAATATCATTGGTTTTCTTTCCTTGGAGACTGCAAATGAAGCCCGCGCCACAATTGTCATGCTCAAATTCAGGCGAATAAAGTCCTTGTTTTACTGGCAGCATATTGTTTTGGTTTTTTTTGGATACCAAATTTAATTTAAAATGCTAGTTTGAGATGACTAAGATGAATCAAACTTTCTGCTTTTCAAGACTTCTACAGTTGAACAATCTTTTTTTTTATATTTCACAATTCAACTAGTCTCCTTTTGAAAAAAACGTAAAAAACAGCTTACTTTTAACAAAAAATCAATCCTATTCGTGGAATCTATTGAAATTACTGTTTTGGGCGTAATGTCGGGCACCTCTCTTGATGGAATTGATTTAGCCATTGTAAAATTTATAAAAACCAATCTGTGGTCTTTCGAGGTGCTAGAGACCTCTACAGTGCCCTATCCTCCAGAATGGGAATTGAAATTGAGGACAGCCATAGATTTAGCTAAAAAAGAAAGAGTAGCCCTTGATCGAGAATACACCTTTTTTTTAGGTGAGCGTATCGCTTCTTTTTTAGCACAATATCAAGACTGTTCAATCGACTTTGTAAGTTCTCATGGGCACACAGTTTTGCATCAGCCCCAACATGGCATAACTTACCAAATCGGTAATTTACCCCTATTGGCGAAACAATTACAACGCAAGGTGATTTGTGATTTTAGAACAGCCGATGTTGCCCTAAAAGGTCAGGGCGCTCCCTTGGTTCCTGGCGCAGAGATACATTTATTTAACACGTATGATGCCTGTGTTAATCTCGGTGGTTTTGCGAATATTTCAATTTTAACGGCCTCCCAACCTAAAGCCTATGATATCTGTGCAGTCAATATAGTCATGAACAGCTTGGCAAAACAACTAGGGCTAGATTTTGATCGAGATGGTGAACTAGCTCGTGCAGGTAAAAAAATTCCAACTTTATTTTCTGCTCTTCAACAACTTCCTTTTTATCAAAAAGCAACCCCTAAATCCTTAGGTATAGAATGGTTGAATGCCGAAATAGTTCCTTTGCTACAACATTTTAACCGCCATAGGATAGAAGATTTGCTTCATACCTATAGCTTTCACATTGCT
>CAJQKN010000094.1 GCA_905478905.1 uncultured Flavobacteriaceae bacterium
TTTTTATTCTATATCAACCTAAATTATTCTGCAGCTTCAGTAGCTTCTTCAGTATCTTCAGCAGTTTGAGTATCTTCAACAACCTCTTCTTTGATGGAGGCTCTAGAAGTTTTTACTTGACAAACAACAGTATTGTCTGGATGTAAGAATGAATAATCATCAGAAGCAAGTTCTGCGGTGTATAATTTATTTCCAAGCTCTAATTTAGAAATATCAGCAACGATTACATCTGGTAAGTTTTTAGGAAGTGCACGAACACGCAGTTTGCGTTTGTTAAGAATTAACGTTCCCCCACTGTTTAAAACTCCAGGAGCAGCTCCTTCAACAACAACAGGAATGTTGATTGATATCTCTTTCCCTTCGTTCAATTGATAAAAGTCAATGTGAAGGATTTTGTCTGTTACAGGGTGAAACTGAATGTCTTGTAAAACAGCGTCAAATGTTCCGTCCTCTGTTTTGATCACAACCGTGTGCGCGTTGGGTGTGTAAATTAATTTGCTGAAATCGAGTTCTTTCGCTGCAAAATGTAAGGGCTCTTTTTCGCCATACAAAACACAGGGAACCATCTCAGCATTGCGTAAGGCTTTTGTTGCTTTCTTGCCTACACTTTCTCTTTTAGATCCGTTAATTGTAATTGATTTCATATTGATTTAATTGATAAAATTTTCGTGTATTGATTTGTTGAGGTGTACGCTTTTCATGGTAGAACCAAAGAGTTCTGCACAGCTCAATATTTTGATTTTTGGACTTTCTTTTTTTGAGGGTATGGTATCAGTAATGATGAGTTCTTCTAATTTGGAGTTCTCAATACGTTCATGCGCATTACCAGATAAAATACCGTGAGTACATACAGCTCGAACAGAAAGAGCACCCCGCTCGATCATGAGTTCAGCTGCTTTGGCAAGGGTTCCTGCAGTATCGACCATGTCATCAACGAGGACAACATTTTTTCCTTTCACCTCACCAATTAATTCCATATGAGAAATTACATTGGCTTTTTGACGTTGCTTGTAGCAAATAACTACATCGCTACTCAAGAACTTAGAATAAGCATAAGCTCTCTTAGAACCTCCCATATCTGGAGAGGCAATGGTCAGGTTTTCGAGCTTTAAGCTTTCGATATAGGGGACAAAAATGGTTGAGGCAAAGAGGTGATCAACGGGTTTTTCAAAGAAACCTTGGATCTGATCTGCGTGTAAATCCATTGTAATGATGCGAGTTGCTCCCGCAGTTTCTAAGAGTTTGGCGATCATTTTTGCACCAATGGGGACGCGTGGTTTGTCTTTTCGATCCTGACGGGCCCAGCCAAAATAGGGCATGACAGCAGTAATGTGTCGAGCAGAAGCGCGTTTCGCCGCATCTAACATCAATAACATTTCCATTAAATTGTCTGAACTTGGGTGAGTAGATCCCACAATAAAGATTCGTGAACCACGAACAGACTCCTCGAAGGAGGGTTGAAACTCTCCGTCACTATAGTGAGAGAAAGTAACGTTTCCCATCGGAATTCCGAAGTTTTTTGCTATTCGCCTCGCTAGATCCTCGCTTTGAGTACAACTAAAAATTTTCGCCTCTGTCATTTTTTCCTAATTCTTTTAGCTTCTTTTGATTAGGGATTGCAAATGTAAAAATTTATTTCCCTTCTCTAACTTAAAATGGTAGTTTTTCTAGTTCTTATAATTTATTTGATTAATTTTGTGCTCCTTGATGCCTTGGTGGCGGAATTGGTAGACGCGCTGGATTCAAAATCCAGTTCTTTCGGGAGTGTGGGTTCGATTCCCACCCAAGGTACAAAAATGCAATTCGTGATACGGCTTGCATTTTTTTTTGAGCGTTGCTAAAACCTTGGATTTCGCTTCTCTAAAAACGCGGCAAGGCCTTCTTTCCCTTCTTTTGATTCGCGGACAGTGGCAATGACATCTGCGGTATAGTCAATTACACCATCATCGATTGATTGGTGCGCAAGGTTGAGCAATAAGGCTTTGGTAATTTCCATAGCAGCTGGTGCGTTTTTTGTGATTTTAGCAGCAAGTTCATTTACTTTTTCGTTAAATTTTTCCAGAGCAAAAATACCCGATAAAAACTGACAGTCCATAGCTTGCTGTCCTTGCATGACTTCTGCGGTTAACATTAATCGGTGAGCATTGCGAAGTCCAATGGCCTTGATGACATAGGGGCCAATGGTTGCGGGTACCATACCGATTTTTACCTCACTTAAACACAGCTTGGTTTCTTTTGTTCCAAAGGCCATATCACAACAGCAGACTAGTCCAACACCTCCGCCATAGGCAGCACCATTAACACGGGCAATGGTAGGTTTTGGGAATTCGTGTAAGCTGTTCATTAAAAAGGCGAGGGCCTGAGCATCTTCTTTGTTTTCTTCAAAGGAGTTGTGGCCAATTTTTTTCATATAGTTGATGTCTCCGCCCGCACAAAAATTTGTTCCCGCTCCTGTGAGCACAAGCACTTTTACATCTTCATTTTCAGCTGCCTTTTCAAGGGCAAGGGTCATGTTTTTAATTTGCTCCCCATTGAAGGCATTGTGGACTTGGGGTCGATGCATGATCAGGTACAATACACCATCAGGCGATAGGAATTGAAGTAATTCTTTTGAGCTGGAATGCGCTGTGCAATTGGGAGGGAGAAAGTCGTACACGATTATTTTTTTTACGAAGATAGCCCAAACTTCTGTTATGCAGAAGTCCGGATAAAATCGAGGAGTTCATTCTCCGTTATTTTAGGGTTGGCTCCTTGCCTAGATGCTACCAAAGCCCCCATTGCACAGGCGCGTTCTAGGCTTACTTCTGGCCTGCGTTTTGTTAGTATACCCTCTAATAAGGTAGCCAGGAAAGAATCGCCGGCACCAACTGTATCAACAATTGTAATGGAAAAGCTCTTTTGCGTGTATAATTTCCCCTCTAGATACAACAGTGCACCTTCACTTCCTTTGGTGACACAAATGTTTTTGGTATTGGTCTGTTTAACGATAAAGTGTATTTGCTCTTCCAGTTGAAAACTGTGACAACCCATTTGTTGAGAAATTTCAGTCAGTTCTTCATGGTTGAATTTAATGAAGTCTGCATTTACCATTAATTCTTTAAGCAGTGGGTATGTATAGTGCGGTGGTCTAAGATTGACATCAAAAACCCTAAAAGGTGCAACAGATAAAAGGTTGGATAATGTTTTTCTGGAAACCTCATCCCTTGCTGCTAAGCTCCCAAAAATAAATAATTCACTGTTGCGCACAGCTTCGAGAAGTGCTGTGTTTAAATCAATTTTATCCCATGCGGCCGATGGGGCAATTTCGTAGGTAGCAGCCCCTTCTTTATCAATCGAAACAATTACTTTTCCAGTGTCAAATTGAGTGCTTTGTTGAATATGGTTAGTGGCTAGGCCATTGTGTTGGGCAAAATCAAGTATTCTTTTTCCCAACTCATCCTTCCCCACTTTACTTGTAATAGTGGTTGGTACACCAAGACTACTTAATCGAATGGCAACATTTAGGGGAGCTCCACCAATTTTTTTGTCATTGGGAAAAATATCCCAAAGTATTTCACCAAAACAAAATGCACCTTTAGTCATGCCGACAAATTACTTTTTCTTTTCAAGAATGAGTTGCTGACTTAATTTCTCCAATGAAATTCCTTTTGTTTCGGGCATTAGGAAGTAGACAAATAAAAGTTGTAAAACCATCATAAACGCAAAGACTGCGAAGACAGCGCCTGCACCAATACTGGCAAATAAAACAGGAACAAGCGAGGGGATAATGGCAGCCAATACCCAGTGGGTAGAAGTCCCAAAGGACTGACCTGCACTGCGTAAGTGGTTAGGGTATATTTCGGAGATAAAAACCCAAATCACAGCACCTTGACCAATGGCATGAGAGGCGATAAAGACAAAGAGGAAGATCGGGAGAGACAAACCTTCCCATTGCAAGAAAAATGAAGCTGTAATCAAAGAGAGTGAAATGATATAGCCAATGGAGCCAATATACATGAGAATTTTACGCCCAAGCCGATCGATCAAATTGATTCCAATTAGCGTAAAAACGAGGTTGGTGAGGCCAATGCCAACACTACTCAAGAGGGCAGTACTTTCGCCTAATCCTCCTTCTTCAAAAATGCGAGGAGCATAATACAAAAAGGCGTTAATTCCAGAGAATTGATTAAAAAAAGCAATCAAGAAGGCTAGCCATAAAATGAATCGGTATTTTTTATCGAGGATACTTTCGTTAGTGGGGGAAGCGTCTTGTTCATTTGAAATTTCTAAGATCAATTGTTCTGCATCTTCAGCGGAATAGGCAGCATGGATAATTTGTTTTGCTTCAGCCGTTTTTCTTTGTAAATAGAGCCAGCGGGGACTTCTGGGGATGCTAATTACGAGCAAGGTATAGAGCACAGCCGGCAAGGCTTCAATCCCCATCATATACCTCCATGCCTCTTCTCCCGTATCTCGTAAAAAATAATTGGAAACAAAGGCAATGAGGATTCCAAAGACAATATTGAATTGATAAAGACCTACTAATTGTCCACGGTTTTTAGCGGGAGCAATTTCTGAAATATAGGCAGGAGCAGCAATGGTAGATGTACCAACACCCAATCCACCAATAAAACGGAAGAATGCAAAAACATAAGGATCATTCGCTAAGGCAGATCCAATGGCAGAAACGGTATAAAAAACACCAATCCACAGCAGTGTTTTTTTACGGCCCAAGATTCGGGTAGGGATACCGCCCAGAAGAGCACCTACTACTGTTCCCCACAGTGCCGTAGCCATGACTACAAAGCCGTGAAACATATCAGATGAGACCCATAAAGATTGTAGTTTTTGATCAGCTCCAGAGATGACAACAGTGTCAAATCCAAACAGAAAGCCAGCCAGCGCAGCGGTCAAGGACCATTGTTTAAGTTTATTCATTGGGATAAATTGATACATACAAGGTATAATTTTCTTTTGATAAAATAAATCTTCTTACATTATGCTTTATTTCACAAACTAAACCGTCATGAAAAACAAAACCCTTATTGCCTTTCTTTCACTTGCACTTACAGGCGCAAGCTGCGATCAAAATCAATCCATTCCTAAAATGACTGAAGCTGAAAAAATTCATAAAGCTGTAATCACCATTGATACCCACGATGATATTGATGTAGGGAATTTTACAGCAGAACTCAATTATACGCAAAAAACAAACTCTCAAGTAAATCTTCCAAACATGAAGGCGGGTGGATTAGATGTTTCTTGGTTCATTGTTTATACCGCTCAAGATAGTTTAACAACTTCGGGATTCAGTAATGCAACACAGAATGCAAGCGATAAATTTGACGCCATTCATCGTTTGGTCAATGATTATGCACCAGACCAGATTGAATTGGCCCTTACTGCAGCCGATGTTCGTCGTATATGGAAAAATGGGAAAAAAGTTGCCATGATTGGAATAGAGAATGGCTATCCAGTTGGGACAGATATATCAAATGTAAAAAAATTCTTTGATCGCGGAGGGCGCTATATGTCTTTGGCCCACAATGGGCATAGTCAATTGTCCGATTCAAATACGGGGGAGAGAAATGGAGTTTATTTACACAATGGGTTGAGCGAGTTAGGTAAACAGGTGATCGATGAAATGAATTATTATGGGATGATGGTCGATATTTCTCATCCTTCTAAGGAAGCCATTCGCCAAATGGCAGAGCGTTCAAAAGCACCTATAATTGCCTCTCATTCTTCTGCTCGCGCGCTCTGTGATCATTCAAGAAATTTAGATGATGAGCAATTGGAGTGGGTCAAGCAAAGTGGGGGAGTTGTGCAAACGGTTGCCTTTAGCTCCTATTTACACACGCAAAAACACAACGATTACAATGCGGCAAAAGACTCTGTCTTAAAGATAGTTGGAAAAAAACATGGGATTCCAGTTTTGGATAAGTACGAAATGCGCGCCCTAGAATTTGCCGATCTTCAGGAGTATATTGGACAGCGAAAAAAATTATTTGCTTTGGCAGCAGCTGATTTAGAAGCGATTAAAAAAACACATCCTCCAGTATCGGTGAGTGATTTTGTCGATCATATTGATTACATTAAAAACAAAATTGGTATTGACCATGTTGGAATAAGTTCAGATTTTGACGGTGGCGGTGGAATTGAGGGTTGGCAAGATGCTTCAGAAACCCTAAACGTGACCAAAGAATTGGTCAAAAGGGGATATACCCAAGAAGAAATTGAAAAAATATGGGGGGGCAATTTATTACGTGTAATGGAAGAAGTTGAGGCCGTTGCGCAAAAATTACAAGCCAAATCATAAAAAAACAGTAATTTACGAATCTAAATTTATTTTATGCCAAGTAGTGAACCCCCCAAACGAAAAAGGGGAAGACCCAGTTTATCTCAAACACTTGATTTAAACGATATACTTATTGCCGCTTTAGATGTTTTTGCTGAAAAAGGATACGATGGAGCTCAGCTCAAAGATGTCGCCCAAAAAGTAGGGGTAACCAATCCGTTGATCAGTTATCGGTTTGAAAACAAGGAAGACTTATGGAAAAAAGCAGTTACTTTTTTGGGAGAAAAATTAGTCGATCGTTTTGAGCATATCAAAAGTTACTATGTCGATTTAACGGGTACTATGGCCTTGCGTGCATATACAAGACAATACATTTATTTTTTAGCTAAAAACCCTGCCTTGTATAAAATCATTTTTCAAGAAATGGGGCATGATTCATGGCGTTCAACCTATTTAATTGAGCAACTGTTTACACCTGTGATCTGGTTTGGAGAAAAGAGTATCGAAGCTCCTTTGGATTCGTTAAAGGAATTTAAAACCATACCTCGAGCGAATTTTATTTCAATCATCATCGGTGCTTCAAGTAGTTTCTTTATGCTCGCCCAGTTGATGGAAAATCAATACGGAACAGCAGTCTTTTCTGAAGAACAGATAGAGCAACATGCCGAGGTAGTAAACAACATTATTTTTAGCCAATTTGAAGTATAAAGCGACAGTCTGAAAAAGGCATATTTTTGTCAATCTGCACTCGTTTCAGAGGCTAAGATAGATTGAGAAACAGCCATTACACTTTTTTCAGACAGCCGCTTTGTGCTGTGATAAGTTCGGTTTATTTCCCGAAATCATGAATCGATTTTCCCGCAGCGGCTAAATCCCGCAGGCTTTGGGGAACTTCCCAATGTGCCCCATAGGCAGCTTTAAAGGCATCGCAATCTGCAATGAAGTTATCCATGCCCACATAATCAATATAGGAAAGAGCACCTCCTGTAAAGATGGGGAATCCCCACCCAAGAATAGAGCCAATATCTCCATCAGTTGTAGAACGCAATACGCCCTCATCCAAACAACGGTAACTTTCCAATACTTGACGACTTAAAAGGCGTTTGCTGATTATTTCTTCTGAGACGGCCGCTACATTTGGTGTGAAAATTTCTTTTAAACCAGGCCAAAGTTTCTTTTGTCCACCTTTTGGGTAGTCGTAGAAACCTGCCCCATCCCGTTTTCCGGTGCGCTTATGATTCTCAACGAGGTTTTTTACAATTGCATAGGTGCGTTTCTCACTCTCTTGTTTCTCGGCAGGATCGCTTTCAAAAATATGTACTGAAAGGGTCAACGAAACTTCATCGTGAACGGCCAAGGGGCCAACGGGCATTCCAATTTTTGTCGCAATGCGTTCAAGCATTGGAGCGGGCACACCCTCTTCTAGCAAAAACATTCCTTCACTTACAAAGGTTCCAAAACAACGGGAGGTAAAGAAACCACGGCTGTCGTTCACAACAATTGGTACCTTTTTGATTGCTACGGTATAATCTACAGCCGCTGCAATGGCTTTATCTTCTGTCTTTTCTCCAACAATAATTTCTACCAAGGGCATTTTATCTACGGGGGAGAAAAAGTGAATCCCTATAAAATTCTCTGGTCGTTTAGACGATTGGGCTAACAAACTAATTGGAATGGTTGAGGTGTTTGATCCATAGATTTTATCTTCCCCAAGCACTGCTTCGGTTTCTTTGGTCACACGGTCTTTTAGGTCAACGTTTTCAAACACTGCTTCAATGATTAAGTCACTTCCTTCAACCGCATTCGGGTCATCTGTAGGAGTAATCTTTGCCAGTAAGGCTTCTTTCTTTTCGGGTGTTGAGTATTTTTTGGCAATTGCTTTGTCCAATAAGTTTGCAGAGTAAGCCTTTCCTTTTTCAGCTCCTTCAACACTCACGTCTTTAAGGACTACATTCATGCCAGCTTTGGCAGAGACATAGGCTATTCCGGCTCCCATCATTCCAGCGCCAAGTACACCAAGTTTATTGACCTCATACTTTGGTTGGTCTTTTGGACGTGCTTTTCCTTTTGCAGCGTCTTGTATGGCAAAAAAGCCGGTGCGAATCATGTTCTTTGCTTCCTTAGAGCAAGCAGCTTGGGTAAAGCTTCGCGCTTCAACCTCAAGGGCTCTGTCGATAGGAATTTGTAATCCGTCATGAATGACCTTTACAATTTTTTGTGCAGAAGGGTAATTTCCATGCGTAAGTTTTCCAACGTTTCCAGATGCTCCAGCCAGGGTTTGAATTCCGTTAGGAGTCCAAATGCCCCCACCAGGGATTTTATGGCGTTTGTCGTCCCATGGTTGAACGGGATTAGGTGTGGCAAGAATAAATGCTTTTGCCGCAGCCAGCATTTCCCCTTCTGTTTCGGCAACGGCATCAATTAAGCCATCTTTAAGGGCTTTTTGCGGACGTGCTTCAATTCCTTGAAGTAAATACATTAATCCGGTTTGAATTCCTAGGAGATAAGGAGCTTTAACCGTTCCACCTCCTCCGGGGAATAAACCTACTTTGATTTCCGGGAAACCGATTTTTATTTTTGTTGAGTCGATCGCAATTCTGTAGTGACAGGCCAAACACAATTCTAGCCCACCCCCAAGAGCAGTTCCATTGATAGCAGCTACAAAGGGTTTTCCTCCAGTTTCAATAGAGCGCAAACCTGCGTGTAAATGTAGTATGCGTTCTGTAAATGCTTTTTTGTCTGGAATATCTTCAAGTAAAGCGCGCAAGTCTGCACCAGCCATAAAGATGGGTTTTCCAGAAGTGACAATCACCCCTTTGACAGTATCATCTGCAATAGCTTGTTGTGCCACATCGATGTACTGGGTGATAAATGCCTCAGAAAAGAGGTTGGTCGATTCTTCGGTTTGGTTGATCACCAATGTTCCAATCCCTTCGCTATCTACACTAAAGGACAATAATTTATTTTGAATAGTTTCCATTTTCTTCTATTACTTAAAATTAAACACGCTCGATGATGGTGGCAATTCCCATTCCTCCAGCGATGCATAAGGTTACCAATCCCGTGTTCAGATCACGACGTTCCATCTCATCCATCAAAGTTCCCGTGAGCATACAGCCTGTGGCGCCAAGTGGATGTCCCATAGCGATTGCTCCACCATTAACATTGACAATGTCGTGGGAGATGCCCATTTCTTCCATAAACAACATTGGGATGGCAGAAAAGGCCTCATTGACTTCTATTAGGTCAATGTCACCAATGTTCATCCCGGCTTGTTTCAGGGCTTTGCGCGAGGCCGGGGCAGGTCCAGTCAGCATAATGGTTGGATCACTTCCGCTTATCGCCGCAGTGGTCATTTTAAAACGAGCTTTTAATCCCATTTTTTCACCAGCTTCTTTGTTCCCAATCAGCGAAATAGCTGCTCCATCAACAATGGCAGAGGAATTTCCCGCATGGTGAACGTGGTGAAGTGTTTCAACTTCAGGATATTTATCAAGCGCAACGTCGTCAAAACCAGCCATAGCTCCCATCATTTGGAAGGCAGGTTGAAGTGATGCCAAAGAGGCAGCTGTTGTGCCTGGGCGAATATTTTCATCGGTGGTGAGGATATCTACACCGTTTTGATCTTTTACAGCAATACGTGATTTGAACAAACCTTTCGCTTCTGCTTCAGCAGCTCTTCGTTGCGATTCAGCAGCAAAAGCATCAGTAGCTTCTCGCGTATAGCCGTATTTGGAAGCGATTAAATCGGCTGAAATTCCTTGAGGCACTAGGTTTCCTGGAATGGCCATTGAAGGGTCAATAAACATTCCTCCTCCATCAGATCCCATTTGAACACGCGACATACTTTCTACTCCTCCAGCCACAATCAAATCGCGAAATCCAGATTTGATATAAGCAGCGGCTTGATTCATGGACTCTAGACCTGACCCACAAAAACGGTTCAAGGTCACCCCACATAGATGATCTCCATAGCCAGAGGCTTGAGCAGCAGACTTGGCAACATTTGCGCCTTGGTCCATTACTTGTGCAACACAACCTAAAATTACGTCATTCACTAAAGTAGTGTCTAATTGATGTTTACGCTGTAATTCAGCCAGTGTTTGACGTGCCAATTCGGCCGGGGTAATTCCGATTAGGGCTCCTTTTTTGTTTCCTTTTCCGCGGACGGTGCGAATGGCGTCATAAATGTATGCTTCCATGGTAGTTAAGTTTTATATATATATTTTGTGTGCTTTAATTTAATTGAAATTCAATTAAATATAGCATGTAAATCTAGTGTTAAATGATAGATTATCCAAACAATCTTTCTTGGATGATGGGTATTGTCTTTAAGCTAAGGTTTAGGATTCTGTTTCGTCCTTTTTTTTTGGGTCTTTTCCCAACATCCGTTCAAGACGATCGGGGATATAATTTTTATTTACATCTTCTTCAATGCCCATGGAGGTGCTTATAACACCATAAACAATTACTGCAACAATGAGTACTACAATTGCAAGTACTACGATAACTACTTCATTCATAATCGTGTATTTTATATAAATATAGTAAATATTATTTTTAATTGAAAATTTCCAAGACAAATAGCCCAAAAAGCAAATGCTGCTTTAGGGATAGGCTAGGGGTTCTGGATTGAGAAGGAACTACGGGATATTTTGAAGCAGAGGAAAAGAAATCAATGGTTTAATACCACATTTTATAACAGTGTTTTACTCATGTTATTATTTAAAACTAGTATTTGAAAAAACAAAAAACCCTCCTTTTATGGAGGGTTTTGTACTCGAGGCGGGACTTGAACCCGCACGCCCCAAAGAGCACAGGATTTTAAGTCCGGCGTGTCTACCAATTCCACCACTCGAGCATTTGATTGGTATAGAGCGAAAGACGGGATTTGAACCCGCGACCCTCACCTTGGCAAGGTGATGCTCTACCCCTGAGCTACTTTCGCATAGGATGGCAAAGGTAAAATAAATTTTAAATTTCGCCGACTTTTTTTTAGAATTTACGTCTCCTTTTTTCCGCCCAATCGCCGCTTAATGCTATTGAGTTTCATCAAGGCTTCTACTGGGGTAAGCGTATCAATGTCTAAGTCAACAATTTCGTCCCGTAATGCTTCCAATAGGGGGTCGTCTAGGTTGATAAAACTAAGCTGTATTTCCTGCTGATCTTTTTTTAAGGCTTCTTTACGGTCTTCTTCCTGATGGCTTTTTTCCAAGAAGCTTAGCTTACGTTCAGCTGTTTTGACTACCTGCGGGGGCATGCCCGCCATTTTGGCTACATGAATTCCAAAGCTATGGGCACTGCCACCTGGGCTAAGTTTACGTAAAAAGAGCACACTGTCTTTGAGCTCCTTTACCGAGACATTGAAGTTTTTGATCCGATCAAACCGATGTTCCATTTCGTTGAGCTCGTGGTAGTGGGTAGCAAAAAGTGTTTTGGGTTGCGCTGGGTGCTGATGTAGATATTCAGCGATGGCCCATGCAATTGAAATCCCATCATAGGTCGAAGTACCTCGTCCTATTTCGTCCAGTAAGACCAAGCTATTGGCGGTTATATTATTCAGTATCGCGGCCGATTCATTCATTTCAACCATAAAGGTCGATTCGCCAAGGGAGATATTATCACTCGCCCCTACACGCGTAAAGATATGGTCGACAATTCCCATTTCGACGGCAGTCGCGGGAACATAACTTCCCATTTGTGCTAAGATTGTAATCAGCGCTGTTTGACGTAATAGGGCTGATTTTCCCGACATATTGGGCCCAGTAATCATGATGATCTGTTGTTCTTCACGATCGAGAAAG
>CAJQKN010000095.1 GCA_905478905.1 uncultured Flavobacteriaceae bacterium
ATTGGATCAACACCAAACCAAGATTGATAGGTGATTTCATGTCCACCAAAGACCAATGCTTTGATCAAAGTGTTTCCCTCTTGATAGACCCCTTGCAAGAAATAAGCATTTAAGTCGGAGGAGGCTCGATCGATATAGCCATTGGATTGAATGGACGCCAAGCGCCCAGCAATTTCAATCTTGTCATTTAACAGTCCGGTAGAAAATTTTAGGGTATGACGAAGGCTACCAAAGCTTCCAACAGAATTTGATATTTGCGCATAGGCCTCTTTTGCCGCTGTGTTGGTCAAGATATTTAGACTTGCACCGAAGGCACTGGAGCCATTTGTCGATGTACCCACTCCCCGTTGCAATTGAATATTTTCAACCGAAGAAGCAAAATCAGGTAAGTTCACCCAAAATGTTCCTTGGGACTCTGCATCGTTATAGGGAATCCCATTGATGGTTACATTGACCCGTGTGGCATCGCTTCCTCGAACACGAATCCCTGTGTAGCCAATTCCCCCACCTGCATCGGAGGTTGTTACCACCGATGGTAAAAAGTTAAGTAAAATGGGTAAATCTTGACCTAGATTTCGAGCCTTGAGTTCGCCTTTGGTAATTTCAGAAAAACTTAGCGGTTGGTCTTTACTGGCACGAAGACCAGCAACACTCACTTCTTCCAAGGAAATGGTGGTGGTTGTAAGCGAATCTTTCGCTTGTTGTTCTTGTGCATTCATGACGGTAAGTCCAATAACACAACTAAAGAGTAAAACAGTTATTCTCATTCGAAATAATTTTACGAATAATGGGGTAACTATTCTGGTTAGAAAAAAATGAATACTAAAAAATCTACTTCCCTTGGCGGCATTACCCGCCCAGGTTCATAGGGTCTGATCTCAGCTCTTAATTTAGAGCACCCCTTTGAGCACGAACAAAACTAACGATTATTTAAATGATGTCACTCTATTTCTCGTTTTTTATCGTCTGCTTTTTTACATAATTCATCGATAACTTGTATGGCATCCTCCAATCGCTTTTGTTTGCTTCCCTCAAGGATCATATAGGGCAATTTAAAACTGTCCAATTGCTGCTTAAAGTAGGCAAACATCTGTTCGCGTTGTGCTGGACGGTCGCGTAAATCGTCTTTCTCCCAAGGGACATCTATATTAGTGAGGAAATAAAAATCGTACTGCGTTTGAGCAAAAAGCGATTCAATTGCTGGTGAACAATAGCCATTGAAGTGAGTCTCGGACCAGACCTTTGTAACCAAAATATTGGTGTCGCAAAACAATAACTCATTGGTTTTTCGAGCGGCTATATTTTCTTGTTCAAGCTGACCTTCTGCAATGTGGATTAAATCCTCTAGCGAACAAACCTCTTTGTGTAAGTCCCACTTTTCTTGTAAATAGGTGCGCGCAAATTCGGGCACCCATTCCGATTGATAATGGGCGGCTAGGGCTTTTACCAAGGTCGTTTTACCGGTACTTTCTGGACCGTAGACAACGACTCTTAGACAGTTTGCAGCGGCGAATTGAGTGTTTTTTTCCATGCGCGATAGCCATAAATAGCAATGAGCGTAAAAATAATGTATTGAATACTAGTAATGGTAAAGCCTTTGTAAAAATACAAGGGAATGGAAATAGCGTCACCCACAATCCAGAAAATCCAATGTTCGATTTTTCTGCGCGCCATTAACCACATCCCCACAAAAAATAGTGCTGTAGTAAAATTGTCAACATAGGCCGTTCCATTATCCCACATGCCAAAAAGAAGATAAATTTTATACACTACCCACAAACTAATCACAAAAAGTAATGCACTGGTCCACCGTTCTCTTTTTGACATTCTAGTGATGGTGTGGATTGTTTTTCCTTGTTTCTTCTGTTGCCAAAAATACCAACCATATAAACTCATCATAAAGTAGTAGGCATGGATAAGCATATCCCCTAAAAGCATCCATTTCCACAAAAGATGAACGAAAATTCCCGTAGAAATCATGCCTATTGGATAGAGAGCAACTTTATTGTGTTTCGCTAACCAAACGCTAATAAGCCCAAGGCAAACAGCAATAGCTTCTAATACAATATCAACGGTAGCATAGGTGGCATATTGACCAAAGAAAAAATCAATTAAAGGGGACATAATCGCTGCGGTTGCTTTTGACAATTTTTAAATGAATCATTCCTGCAGTAATCGAATCGAAACTTTCCTCGATGGCGGAGGTCAAAAAAATCATCAAGGGCTGAAGTTCTCCATAAACCTGAGTACTCAAGGGATTTTCTTTTACCGTAAAAGAAGAATTCCGCAGCATTCGAATGAATGCCTTTATGGGTTTTTCATAATCATTTTGCAAGGGCGCAAGGGTTATTTCGATGGATACATTCATTTGCTTGTAATCAATTGTGCTATGCTTAATTGGTGTGCTTTAAAAGTACTGAATTGCAAGGAAAAGCGGTGTGTTTTATCGGCCAAATACACCTTTGCTTCTCCAGTAGCATCAGTGAGCGAAAAGGGGGCTACTTCTATTTGTGTGGCCAGGGATAGTCCAGGATGATGCATGGCCTTATAAACAGCCTCTTTGGCTGTCCATAAACGGGTTAATAAGGCAATTTCATCTTTGGGTAAGATAAACGGGTATTCATTGACATGAACAAACTTGGATGCGATGCGTACAATTTTCTCTCGGTGGGCTTCCACATCAACACCAATTGGGTTTTGTCCAACAACCGCAGCTGCATAGTCTTGGCAATGAGAAAGGGAGCAGAAGCCATTGGGTAGTTGAGGTTCTCCTTGCTTGGTGAACGAAAGATCGGTTAAGGAAATTCCCAAGCTTTTGACCGCAATTCGCGCCGCAATATAGCCTTTCTTTCCGCCATCGGTTTTTCGTAATGAAAGCTCCTCGCTTTGAACAATGCTTTTCGGCACATAAGATCTCAATTCATCCATAGATTCCTCAATAGACCAGACCGCTAGTTTGGTGGGAATAGATGGAAAAAAATCATTGATTATTGGCATAGGCTTTTAACAAGAAAGTACGTATTTTTGCCGTAAAGTTAACAAACTCATTATGAACGAGAAAACTCCTACACTTCCTTATAAAGTAAAAGACATCAGTCTTGCAGACTGGGGACGAAAAGAAATTGAATTGGCCGAAGCCGAAATGCCCGGTTTAATGTCACTTCGCGAAGAATATGCTGAAGAACAACCCTTGGCCGGTGCACGCATCGCTGGCTGTTTGCACATGACAATACAAACGGCTGTACTCATTGAAACCTTGGTTGCCCTTGGTGCCGATGTCACCTGGAGCTCCTGTAATATATTTTCTACCCAAGACCATGCTGCCGCTGCTATCGCTGCTGCAGGTATTCCTGTCTATGCTTGGAAAGGAATGAATGAAGAAGAATTTGACTGGTGTATTGAACAAACGCTTTTCTTTGGTGAAAACCGCGAACCACTCAACATGATTCTAGACGATGGAGGAGATTTAACCAATATGGTGTTGGATCGTTTTCCAGAATTAGTAGAAAACATCAATGGTCTTTCTGAAGAAACAACTACTGGTGTTCACCGCCTTTACGAACGCATGAATAATGGTACATTGCCCTTACCTGCTATCAACGTAAACGACTCTGTGACCAAATCAAAATTTGACAACAAATACGGTTGTAGAGAAAGTGCAGTTGATGCAATTCGCCGTGCCACCGACGTCATGTTGGCTGGAAAGCGTGTTTTGGTTGCTGGCTATGGTGATGTTGGAAAAGGAACCGCTGCTTCTTTTAGTGGAGCGGGAGCCATTGTTACTGTAACAGAAATTGATCCAATTTGTGCGCTGCAAGCTGCCATGGACGGCTACGAGGTTAAACGCATCAACAGTGTTATTGCCAATATGGATCTTGTAATTACTGCCACCGGAAATAAAAATATTCTTACTGGAGAACATTTCTTACAAATGAAAGACAAAGCAATTGTGGCCAATATTGGTCATTTTGACAATGAAATTGACATGAATTGGTTGAATAAAACCTATGGTGCCACCAAAGTAGAAATCAAACCGCAAGTAGATAAATACACCCTAGAAGATGAAAAAGAACTGATCATTTTAGCGGAAGGACGTTTGGTGAACTTAGGCTGTGCAACAGGACATCCAAGTTTTGTAATGAGCAATTCATTCACCAACCAAACGCTGGCTCAAATCGAATTGTGGACCAGTCCTGAAAAATACGAGAACAAAGTCTATATGTTACCCAAACATCTGGATGAAAAGGTAGCTGCACTTCATCTTGCTCACCTTGGCGTAGAATTGGAAGAATTGTCCAAAGACCAAGCAGATTATATAGGGGTAGGCGTTGAAGGTCCTTACAAGCCGGAATATTACCGTTACTAAAAACGTACTGCTGACTATTTTAAAGAGGCGGTCTGGAAAAGTCGTTTTTTTGTCAATCTGAACTCGTTTCATATTCTATAATGGGCTAAAAACCATTTTTTTGAGCTTATGAAATAAATTCAGTGGGACAGCTTTTCACTTTTTCTGACCGCCTCTTTTTTATTTCTTATCTTACTAAAAAAACTTTCATGCGTATTCTATATTTACTCCTAGTTCTAGGTCTTCAAACTGTTGTTGCACAAGACCATCTCAACCTTGATCAACTCGCTAGCTTTGAAACATTCTTAAAAGAAGAAATAAGTAATGGACAAATTGCTGGGGTCGAAGCCATGGTTTATCACAAAAATAAAATTGCGTGGAGAACAAACCTTGGGTATAGTGATTTAAACAGCCGAACTCCCCTTAATGAAAATAGCCTCTATTTCTTGCAATCCATGACTAAACCGATCATGAGTGTGGCCATTATGCAATTGGTTGAACAAGGGCGTCTAAGCTTAGACGAAAAGGCTTCTACTTATCTTCCTGGTTTAAAAAATTTGGCTGTCATAGATGATCTTTCAACTGGAGTAAATGGGCCTACATCCAAAAAAGAAAGAAGCATTACCATTCAACACTTACTCACCCATACCGCTGGACTTTCGCATGGATTGGAGAATAATGTTTTTGACAAAGAATTGTTTAAACTGATGTACAACGATTTGTTTGATCCTGCTGTTTATGAAAAGTTGGAAGATCGGGTAGCCGTCTTATTGCAGGTCCCCCTTATTGGGCAACCCGGTGAACAGTGGTACTACAGCGCCGCTACTGATGTATTGGCCTTGATTGTACAAGAAATCTCTGGGCAACCAATTAACACCTATTTAAAAGAGCACATTTTTACCCCTTTGGAGATGAATGAAACGGGCTATAATTTGACAGAAGAAAGTGCAAAACGCCTCATGAAAGTACATCTTAAAAATGAAGACGATGAACTGGTTATCAGCCCTGTTCAAGTACCTACACAAGCTAATACGGTCTATGGTGGTACCCATGGGTTGTTTTCCTCCATAAATGATTATTTGCAATTTTGTAAGATGATTTTGAATGAAGGTGAGCTTAACGGTAAGCAAGTTTTGCAGCCAGCAACAGTTGCCTTGATGCAAGAAAATCATGTGGGTAAATTACTTGGAGCCTCCCGGGGATTTGGGTTGGGCTTTGGTGTTCTTGTTGATACAGAAAAAGATCCAAGCCCTGCAAGCAACGGTCAAATATATTGGGGAGGGTTTTTTAAAACACATTTTTTTATTGACCCAGCCGAGGACTTAATCGCTATTTTTATGACCCAAAAGATGCCCAACACAAACGAATATGTAATTGCCCTTAATCGACATGTATATGGAGCCTTACAGAAATAAAGATTCCTTTTAATCCATAAAAAAACCCGCTCAATGAGCGGGTTTTTTTTAAGTCATGAGCATCTTTATGCTTCAAATGGAACAATCGATACAAATGATTTATTGTCCTTCTTTCTCGTAAATTGAACAAGACCATCAACTTTAGCATGTAAAGTATGGTCTTTCCCAATATAAACATTCTCTCCAGGATTGTGCGCTGTTCCACGTTGACGAACGATGATGTTCCCAGCGCGAGCCGCTTGTCCTCCAAAAATTTTGACGCCAAGTCGTTTCGATTCCGATTCTCTACCGTTTTTCGAACTACCTACTCCTTTTTTATGTGCCATGGTTGTTTATTTTAAATTGTTATGCTTGTAAAGCAGCAATTAAATCGGCTTTCTTCATTGAAGAAATTCCACTTATCCCTTTTGCTTTAGCTAATTCTTTTAATTCAGCTACCGTTTTTCCGCTTAAATCTTCTTGTACTTTTGGAGCTACCTTTTTAGGAGCCGCTGCTTTCTTAGGAGCCGCTGCTTTCTTAGGAGCTGCCACTTTTTCTGGGGCTGCTTCTGCCTTTGCTTTTGGGGCAGCTTTTTTTGCTCCTCCTTTGGCAGAAACTCCTTCGATAAGAATTTCGGTTAACGCTTGACGATGACCGTTTTTAACACGGTATCCCTTTCTTCTTTTCTTTTTGAAGACAATTACCTTGTCTCCTTTTAGGTGTTTCACCACTTTTGCTTCTACCGAAGCGCCAGTTATAGCTGGGGCGCCTAAAGTAACATTCTTCCCGTCATCTAAAAGATAGACTTGGTCAAAAGAAACATTGCTTCCTTCTTCCTGTGCTAAACGGTGAACATACACTCTTTGGTCTTTTGCAACTTTAAATTGCTGCCCTGCTATCTCTACGATTGCATACATTATATTAAATTTTGGACTGCAAATGTACTCAATTTTAATCAGTATACAAATCCTTTTAGCCAAAGGAAAGACTATTTTTCTTCTTCATCTTTTTTTGAGAGGGTTAAAGTAATGGCATTAATGGATTCAACGCTGTTTTTTTTTCTATCTTTGAGTACTATTTTATGTTATGCGTATTGGAATTTCTCTATTTTTTGTCAGTATGTTTTGCATTTCTTGTGTAGCAGAATATGTTCCCCAAACCACTAGTGATCGCGATGAAAACGCACTTATTATCCCCACAGAAGACCCCGATGGGCGTAGGGGAGAAGTTGCAGCCACTTTTTTATCTTCCCAAAGAAAATTTTCTTTTTCTGAAAGTAATATGAGTTCACAAACCTTCCGGGTTTCCTATGTAACCACTGCACAAAATTTTGACATTTTTAAGTGGGTCTTCGAGGGAGGATATACCGATGTAGGCTCTTCTACCACAGTTAGTGGCACAACAACCATTGCAGGTAGCTTGGACGACCCGTCTACAGCCAGTCAAGTAGCGGTTTTAATTGAATACCGTGATGGTTTTGGGCGCTATGATGTTACGCATGCGGTGGCCAACTCAACCGACTTTGATATCAATACAAAAAATGACTTTGTTAGCTATGAATATATAGATGACTTGCAGCTACAGTCCAATGCAAGTGACGGCTGGCAAAATCCACAACAAGGATGGATTACCACCGCTACTACCGCCACACAAACATTTGCTGCCTGTGATGATGCCTTGATTGGATTCAATGTAGCCTCTGAAGGTTATGAAGGAGAACCTGCACAATTGATCAAACAGTTTTCCAATTTTGGTACCAGCCCAAAAAATTTAGTCTTTGAATATAAAATGGACTTCTTAATTCTACCCAGTACGAATGAGGAATACAAGAAAATAGCCTTGGGCTATACGCCCATTGTTAGCGAGAGCGCCAGTTTTACCTTTGAGCCAAGTGAGCTTTGGTCGGATAGCGGTTTTAGTGTTACCGAATTCCGTCAAGTAATTATTCCCTTACCATTGATTCCCGATTTTAAAATTACTTTCACCAAATACCCTTCCCTCTTGAATAGTCAAGGCAATGAGCGTTATCCTTTTAATGTGTGCATTCGGAATGTGAAAATCATTCCAGCTAACGAAAATTAATTTGTCTTGTCCAGGGATGTATAATAAGAATTCATCGAGATGAACTCTGGAACGATTGCCTTCATTTGTTTCACCAATTCTTGTGGTTTGGCTCCCTTCAAAGCGGCATCGATCAGCGCTTGAATTGCCTGTCCCTGCTGAACAGAAAAATGTTCTTTTTCCGCGATGAAAATAAGCTCATTGTGAGAAGGTTTTAAACTCTCTTTGTCAGTCAATAATTCTTCGTAAAGTTTCTCTCCTGGACGAAGTCCCGTATAAACCAATTCAATGTCTTGACCTTCTATTAAACCCGATAAACGAATCATACTGTTGGCTAAATCGGCAATTTTAACAGGTTCTCCCATGTCGAAGACATAGATTTCGCCTCCATCTCCTGTGGCTCCCGCTTCCAAGACCAGTTGACAAGCCTCGGTAATTGTCATAAAATAGCGCGTAATTTCAGGATGGGTGACCGTAACTGGTCCCCCTTTGGCAATTTGCTCCTTAAAAATAGGCACAACAGATCCATTGGAGCCCAAAACATTTCCAAAACGGGTGGTAATTATCTTGGTGGTTGTCCCTTCCGCAATTCCTGCAACATACATTTCTGCGATTCGTTTGGAGGCACCCATCACATTCGATGGATTTACCGCCTTATCTGTAGAGACCATGACCAAATGGTTCACCTTATTTTTGGTGGAAACATCCACCACGTTTTTTGTTCCCAAAATATTATTAATGATCGCTGCTTTTGGAATGGCCTCTGTCATAAAAACATGCTTGTATGCTGCAGCATGAAACACCACATCTATCGAAAAGACATCAAAACATTGTTCCAATGCGGCTTTATCGGTTATGTCTTGAAGGTAGTAGTGAAATATGACAGAGCATTTCTGCTTGACCAATTCATTTTTCAGATCAAATAAGGGTGTTTCGGCTTGATCAAAAAGAATGATCTCTTTGGGTTCAAAATGGATCAATTGACGAACAATTTCACTTCCAATGGAACCGGCAGCACCTGTGACTAAAATGGTCTTGTTGCGGTACTGGATTTTATTTTTTTCTTGATCAATGTTTATCTGATCTCTTTTGAGTAAATCTTCAATCTTAACAGGCGTTAAGTTTCCAACGATCCCTTTACTACTGGCCAAATCATCTAAAGGAGGAACGGTGAAAATACGAACGCCCTTTGCTTTAAAAAATTGGAATAATTCATTCTTTTCCTTTTGGGTAACTTCACTCGAGGTGATAATGATTTGTTGTACTTTTTTGTTTTCAATTAATTTCTCCAGTTTCTGCCCCAAGCTAACCACCGAAAGACCTTCTATGCTTCGACCAATTTTAGCCGGATCATCATCGATAAAACCAATTACATTGACAGCATTACTGTCGTCTAAAGCGCGTTTGGTTCTCAGGCCATTGGGTCCTGCACCAAACAATAACGTATTGATTAACTTATCTTCTTTCGTTGCGCGTGCATAGAGCAATCGGATAATTAAACGATAGACGGCCAATAAGGAAAGACAGAAGTAAAATAGGAGCAATAAATAATTGTAATGCCCCCTAGTATCGGCCTTTATGTAGGTCGCATAAATGGCCATTGATAGTAAAAGACCCAAGGCTATTTTCCCAATATCAATAAAGGTTGTAAAGCGCAGCAACATGGTGTATCCACGAAACAGGGTAATACAACATAAGGCCAGTGCAATAAAAAGTAATTTGTCTGAAAGTGAGCGGATAATTAAAACAGAACCATTTAAAAAGAGAATGAACTCTAGTCCAATAGCGATACACAAGGCGTCTAGCGCATAGGCAAACTTATTCGAATAATGATATTTAAATACCTGTTCAAACATATTAAAGCGAAAATACGTTTTTCAATTGATTTGTGATCCGTTGTTGTTGATCGTCGGTGAGGTTACTTCCAGAAGGCAAACACAAACCTAAGTCAAATAGTTCTTCG
This sequence comes from uncultured Flavobacteriaceae bacterium, assembly GCA_905478905.1. Classification (GTDB taxonomy): domain Bacteria; phylum Bacteroidota; class Bacteroidia; order Flavobacteriales; family Flavobacteriaceae; genus Arcticimaribacter. The sequence continues at coordinate 9,765 of CAJQKN010000095.1, forward strand.
GAATAGTGATTACCAAAATAAGGTGCATCTTGAAACAGCGGTTGTAGATGCATGGGCTTCCACAGTGGTCGGCATTCAATATTTTCTTTCTCCATGGCCAAACGAACATCTTCACGAGTAATTCCTCCTGTTAGGCTTGGATCAATTAAAAGACAACTCAGCCATCGATTGCTGAAATATTCTTTGGGTTCTGGCAAAAAATGTACGCCTTTAACCTCTCCCAAAAGCGTTTGATAAAAACGGTAATTTGCTCTTCTTGCAGCAACGCGTTCAGCTAGAACAGTTAGTTGTCCCACACCAATAGCGGCAGAAATATTGGACATTCTGTAATTGTATCCCATTTCGGAATGTTGATAGTGCGGTGCATTGTCTTTGGCTTGGGTGGCCAAAAAACGTGCCTGAGCTAGGGCTTTGTCGTTGTTAGATACGAGTGCTCCACCCCCAGAGGTGGTAATGATTTTATTTCCGTTAAAACTAAGTATCCCAAAATCGCCAAAAGACCCACATGCTTTTCCATTGATTGTTGAACCCAATGCTTCGGCTGCATCTTCAATTACTGGAATATTGTACTTATGGGACAAGGCCATTATTTCTGGCATTTTAGCGGGCATTCCATACAGATGAACCACAATGATTGCCTTGGGTTGTTGCCCTTTTTCTCGGCAAGCTAAAATTGCCTCCTCTAGCGCAAGCGGGCAGATGTTCCATGTTTCTTTTTCTGAATCGATAAAAACGGGGCTTGCTTTTTGGTATAAAATAGGATTCGAAGAACCGACAAAGGTAAACGACTGACAAAGTACTACATCGTCTTGTTGAATATTTAAGATGCGTAGCGCAAGATGAATGGCTGCAGTTCCAGATTGAACCACTGCTGCAGCTTTTGTTCCGCAATATGCCGCTAACTTTTCTTCAAACAACGTAATGAATGGCCCAGCTGGAGAAATCCAATTGGTGGCAAATGCTTCTTGCACATTTTTAAATTCTTCGCTTCCCATATGAGGGGAAGACAACCAAATTTTATCTTTACTCATGGCGAATAATTTTTCCAGGAACACCCACGCTAGTGACATTGTCTGGGAGTGAAGTAGTAACCACTGCACCTGCTCCCACCCTAACATTTTTACCGATATGTACATGGGGCAATACTGTTGCTCCAGCACCAATAAGTGTGCCCTCTCCTATAGTAACACCTCCACAGAGGGTCGCCCCAGGGGCAATGTGGACAAAATCTTCGATGGTACAATCGTGGTCTATACTCGCCTTTGTGTTTACAATACAGTGTTTTCCAAGCTTGGTTCGACGATTGATAATAGCTCCATGTAAAACCTGACTTCCTTCTCCAATAGAAACCAATCGATCCACAACTGCTGTGGGATGAATGACGGT
>CAJQKN010000096.1 GCA_905478905.1 uncultured Flavobacteriaceae bacterium
GCACATACTTTTCACCAGTTATTTCATCGATTCGAAACTTCCGATAATTACCAGAGGTGGCTAGGGCTTCATTGCTTAAGGAAAGAATGGATTGGATGGAACGTTCAGCCATTTCGTTTGGACTGTCTATCCCGATTTTCCATGCTTCTCCCGTTTTAGGACTTTCCCCTTTAGCAACGATTTCACCACCAATTTCAACCAAATGGTGTTGACTCCCTAATTGGGACAAATAATGGGCAATCAAATCTACGGTGTAGCCTTTTGCAATCGCATTGAAATCAATATAGATTTCAGCTTTTTCTTTTCGTACACGCAGGTCGGAGGTCAGTTGAATTCTTTTCCAACCTGTAATCTGCATCAAACTGTCGCGCTGCTGCTCGTTTATGTTGACCAAGGCTTTGTCTGGTCCAAAACCATAGGCGTTTGCCCAGGCACCAATGGTGGGATCAAAATAACCTTTGGTTGCTGTCCAAACTAGATTGGCTTGAGCATATACCTTTTGAAAATGTTCGTCTACACTAATGAGAGAATCTCCTCTGTTAATTTTTGAGATCGCTGATTCAGGAAGATAGGTGGATAGAGATGCATTGATAATATAGAAAAGAGAATCAATTCCCTTTTGTACATGCGCATAGGTATGATCGATTGGAGCATATTGCACCCCATAGGATGTGCCAAGAGCATAGCCCTGATGAACGATGGTTTCGGCTTGTTTTTCGCAAGCCATCCAGCACAATACAATACCAATGAAAATTCGCTTATCCATGAAGTGTTATTTCTTGTAATCCTTGATAATTTATAGCACAGGGTGCGTCTAATGACAAAGGTAATTCATAATCATCTGCATGGGCTAGACCAACACCAGCATAGTAGGCATGCGCCTCAAATTTTTCTGCGTGGGAACGTATTTTTTCCATAAAAACTCCGTCGTATTCAACAGGGTTATTTGGATACCCAACAGCACGAACAATAACGAAATGCAGTTTCTTTTCCTTTAAACAAACAAACTGAGGATCTTTCTTTAATTCAGAATTAACCGTCAAGAATTCGTAGCCATCTTCCTCCAGTTGCTTTCCGACTACTTCCATAGCGCGGTTATGTAATTCTTGTTCGCTTAACATTATATCGTTTTAAAAAAAATGGGGCTACATACGAAGCCCCATTTTAAATCAGTTTATCCACCAAAGTCGTCGAAACGAATATTTTCTGGTGGAATTCCAAAGTCATCTGCCATTTTCTCAACAGCCTGATTCATTAGAGGTGGTCCACAGAAATATACTTCAATATCTTCTGGAGATTCGTGTGATGACAAATAGTTGTCAATTACCACTTGGTGAACAAATCCTTTGAATCCGTCACCTTCACCATCAAGTCCTTCTTTTACTTTCCAATTGTCCTCTTCAGATGGTTCTGAAAGGGCTACATAGAATTTGAAATTAGGATAATCTTTCTCTAAAGCTCTAAAGTGTTCTAAGTAAAATAATTCCCTTTTGGAACGACCACCATACCAGAAGGTAACTTTTCGACCTGTTTTGATTGTTCTAAACAATTCATACAAATGGGAACGCATGGGGGCCATTCCAGCACCTCCACCTACGTATAACATTTCTGAATCGGATTCGTTGATGAAAAATTCACCAAAAGGGCCAGAGATCGTTACTTTGTCTCCTGGCTTCTTGGAGAAAATATAAGAGGAAGCAATACCAGGATTCACATCCATCCATCCGTTCTTGGCACGGTCCCACGGTGGAGTAGCAATACGCACATTCAACATTACTTCCCTTCCTTCAGCAGGATAGGAAGCCATGGAATAGGCACGCTCTACCGATTCTGGATTTTTCATGTTCAATGACCAAAGGCCAAATTTATCCCATTCTAATTTAAACTTGTCTGGTTCTCCGGGGTGCTCTTCTGGATGCGCACTGATATCCATGTCTTTGTAGCTGACCTCACATTCAGGAATTTCAATTTGAATGTATCCACCCGCTTTGTAATCCATTTCTTCAGGAAGCTCTACCACAAATTCTTTGATAAAAGAGGCAACATTCCAGTTACGCAAAACTGTAGCTTCCCATTTTTTAATTCCAAAAACTTCTTCTGGAACTTGGATAACCATATTTTCTTTCACCTTTACTTGGCACCCTAAACGCCAGCCTTCGGCAATTTCTTTACGTGAAAAATGTGGTTTTTCAGTAGGAAGGATTTCTCCTCCACCTTCCAACACTTGACATTTACACTGGATACAAGTACCCCCTCCACCACAAGCAGAAGGCAAAAATATTTTGTTGTTTCCTAGAGTATTTAAAAGTGTGCTTCCCGATGAAACCTCAACATTGGTTCCGCCGTTGATGAACAAAGAAACTGGCCCAGAAGGCATCAATTTGGCTTTAGCTCCCAACAACATTCCTACCAACAAAAAGATGATGCCTAAAAAGACAATCACACTCGCTAAAATAATTGTATAATCCATTTCTTTCGTTATAATTTAATTCCCATAAAACTCATAAAACCAATCGCCATTAAACCTGTAATGATAAAGGTAATGCCTAAACCACGAAGTGGAGCAGGCACATTGGAATAGGTGATTTTTTCGCGAATGGCTGCAATAGCAATAATGGCTAAAAACCATCCAATTCCTGATCCAAAACCATATACGGCAGACTCCCCTACTCCTCCAAAATCTTTTTGCTGCATGAATAATGATCCACCTAAGATTGCACAGTTAACAGCAATCAAAGGCAAGAAAATTCCTAACGCGCCATAAAGGGCTGGAGCAAATTTCTCCACTATCATTTCAACCAACTGAACCATTGACGCAATTACAGCGATGAACATGATGAAACTTAAAAAGCTTAAATCTAAATCAGCATATTCACCTCCTAACCATGCCAAAGCACCAGGTTTCAATAAATAAGTATCTAGTAAAAAGTTAATCGGCACCGTAATTGATAAAACGAAAATTACTGCAGCTCCTAGACCAACAGCTGTTTTCACTGTTTTGGAAACCGCTAGATAGGAACACATTCCTAAAAAGTAAGCGAAAATCATATTTTCAATGAAAATGCTCTTGACGAATAAATTTATATATGTTTCCATTCCTTAGTTTTTTTCGATGAGTTTACGGTTGCGTGAACGTTGGATCCATATAAAGATCCCAACTGTGATCAATGCCATGGGCGACAATAACATTAGTCCATTATTCTCATAGCCCATTGCATATGCAGCGTCTGGAATAACTTGGTAGCCCAATAATTTTCCTGAACCTAAGAGTTCTCTAAAAAAGGCAACAATGATAAGGATGAATCCATATCCTGCAGCATTCCCTATTCCATCAAGAAAAGATTTCCACACCCCATTTCCAAGGGCAAATGCCTCTAGACGCCCCATCACAATACAGTTGGTAATGATTAATCCAATAAAAATGGATAGCTCCTTGTACACATCGTATGCAAACGCTTTTAATATTTGATCCACCAAAACAACCATTGCAGCAACGACAACCAATTGTACAATAATTCGAATTCTGTTCGGGATTAAATTCCGCAACAATGAAATGATGACATTCGATGCAGCCATTACAGCCATCACCGAGATACTCATTACAATAGCGGGTTTAAGCTGAACTGTAATTGCCAATGCAGAACAAATTCCAAGAACTTGAACGGTAATTGGGTTGTTATCATCCATTGGATCGGACAATAAGGCGCGATTCTTTTTTGAGAAAAGTGCTTCTTTTTCTTTATTCACAAAGAATAAAGTGGGTTTTTGATTGGTTTGATTTTCCTTCGCCATGAGTTTAATTTTGGTATGCGATAGTAGTTTCTTCTGTAGCCTCTTCTATTGCTTGTTCTGCTTCAGTAGCATCAATCGTTGGATTTACAACCGTAGTAGCATTCTGCTTGAAATAAGGTGTATAATGTGCTAAGCGCTCACTAATCATATCGGTTACTCCGTCTCCAGTAATGGTCGCTCCAGATATGGCATCAACTTCATGATCTTCTTTGTCTAAGCCTTGTGGATCATTATTGGTTTTAGAAACATTGATTCCTACAAGTACACCTTCAGCATCATAAATTTTTTCTCCAGAAAAGCGATCTTGAAACCATTGCTGGGTAATTTCTGCACCCAAACCAGCGGTTTCACCTTTGTGATCAAATACGGCTCCTTTGATGGTAGTCATATCGTCCTCTAGAGCGATATACCCCCAAATGGCATCCCAAAGTCCAGCACCCCGAAGTGGTACAATGTAGTATTTGGCTTCATCTACTTCTGCAATATAAAGTGGGAAACGCTGTTGCTCTATTGGCTTTTTCGTTTCTGTAGCTAGTTTAATTTTAAATGCGTTGACTGATGCATCAATGCTTCCATCTTTTACCAAGGACAATTGTTCTTTGATGTATTTATTGTAAAGACCTTCTGCTTGATCCCTATCGGTTTTGATTCCGATGGTTGATAAAATATTCTGCATTTGTTCTTTACGCACATTTTCGTCTTGCTTGCTTTTTAAGGATGTTGCAGTGAAAGCTAAAGATGAAGCTACTACAATTACCATTAAGGTTGCAAAAAGAAAGGTGTACCCATTGCTATCTCTATTCATGATTAGGCAGTTTTAAGTTGTGCCGCAGCCCAACGTTTTTTTCTTCGTTTAATGTTTCCTTCAACCACATAGTGGTCAATGGTTGGTGCAAAAACATTCATAAGGAGAATGGCTAACATCACCCCTTCTGGGTAGGCTGGATTAAAGACTCGAATAAGAATACAAAATATTCCCACCAAGATTCCATAAATCCATTTCCCCTGATTGGTTTGTGCGGCAGAAACTGGGTCCGTTGCCATAAAGACAATTCCAAAAGCAAAGCCTCCAACTACCAAGTGATTCATCCAGTCAAAACTCATTAGGGCATTGGCCCCCCAAAGGTTGAACAAGAAACCCATGATAGCAGCTCCTCCAATTCCACCTACAATAATTCGCCAACTTCCAACTCCTGTGAAAATAAGGATGAATGCACCCACAGCAACCCAAAGGGTAGATGTCTCGGCAATAGAACCAGGAATTGCCCCTTGAAACATTTCAAAAAAGCTGTAGCTAACATTATTTCCAGCAGCCAAACTTCCAAGAATAGTTTCTCCTGAAATCGCATCAATATTAGATGCTTCAGAAACCCACACCTTGTTTCCAGACATATAGGTTGGATACGCAAAGAAGGCAAAGGCACGAGCCGTTAAAGCAGGATTAAGAATATTCATTCCTGTTCCGCCAAAGGCTTCTTTGGCTATCAATACGGCAAAGGCAACAGAAATAGCGACCATCCATAAAGGAATATCTACCGGCATGATCATTGGAATTAAAAGTCCAGTTACCAAATAACCTTCATTTACTTCGTGGCCGCGATAAATCGCGAAAATAAATTCTATGGTTAACCCTACAATGTAGGAAACGGCAATCATAGGAAGAATTTTCCATGAACCATGGATAAAGGCGTCCAAAAAGGTAAAAGCTTCTCCAGTTTGAATAAAGTATTGATAGCCTGTGTTGTAAATTCCGTAGATCAATGCTGGAAGTAATGCAATGATTACAGTTACCATTGTACGTTTTAAATCTACAGCATCGCGGATGTGCGCTCCTTTATGCGTGGTGTGATTAGGTACAAATAAAAAAGTATCGAATGCATTAATTGCCGGAGCAAAGCGTTCGTATTTTTCTCCTTTCCCAAAAGGCTTTTTGATGTTGTCGAGTGATTTTCTTAAAAAATTCATACGCTAGTTATTTATCCTTCTTCTTTTATCATTAATTCAACTCCTTTTCTAATTATCTCTTGTGCTTCCAATTTGGAAGTACTCGAATAGTCAATCATTGCAAAGTCTTGCGGGACTACCTCATAGATCCCCAATACTTCCATACGTTCAACATCTTCTATCATACAGGCTTTAATCAATTGCATGGGATAAATATCCATGGGAAATACTTTTTCCATTTCTCCCGTTACTACCAAAGCGCGTTCTTCACCGTTCAAGTTGGTATCAACAATAGCCTTTCTTTTTCCAAAAATCCAAGAGAGTGAAGTCTTGGACATACTTGGAATTTTATTATCCACAAAAGGCAACCATCCAAACATGCGAAAATGATTTCCCTCAGGAATAACAGAAAACAAATTATTGTAATATCCCAAATAACTGTCTACAGCTGTTGCCACTCCAGTAAGCACATCACCGTTAATATATCGGTTAGGTTGGGCATCGTTAATCTCAGCACCTTGAAGCAAAGAATGAATAGATGCTCCAATAGTTGTTTTGTAGTACTGTGGATTTTTCACGGATGATCCCACAACAGCAACGGTACGCTGAGCCGAAAATTCGCCAGTACTAAACAACATACCAATGTTGGCTACATCTTCAGGATTGACAACCCAAACGCGGTCACCAGCATTGATTGGATTTATATGATGTATTTGAACACCAACATTTCCAGCAGGATGTTCTCCTTTAATGCCAACAATATTTGCATTTGCTACTTTTTCAAAGAAGCCTTTAAAATTAGCATCGGCAGTAAGTGTGACCTCAGCAATTTTAGCCAATACATCTATCCCTTTTTGGAATTCAGCCTTGTTGTTTTTTAACAAAAAATCATAATCCACATCTAGAGGAGCTGTGGAAAAAGCAGACACGAAAATAGCTTTTGGCGTATCTTCAGGCTGTGCAATTGTTCCATAGGGACGTTGAGTAATAAAAGGCCAAGCTCCTGCTTTAAGCAACACTTCTTTTACCTGCTCTTGATTTATTGATTCAAGTGAAGGAATATCGTGATGTACAGAACCCTGAGCATCATCTTGTGTAATAACAACTTCTAAAATTTTTCTTTTTGCACCCCGAACAATAGCTGTTACCTCACCGCCAACTGGTGACACAAAATGGATACGTGGATTTTGTTTTGAAAAAAACAAAGGACTCCCTTTTTGCGCCTTTTCCCCTTCTTTTACAAGAAGCTTAGGTGTAGAAAAGAAAAAATCATCTGGTTTGAGTGCATATGTCTTGGAAGGGTGTGTGTCAACCAAGATTTTGTTGGCTTCACCTTCAAGGTTTAAATTAAAACCTTTCCGTATTCGTATGTCTTTGGACATCTTTATATAAGTTAAATTCTAAAATTCATGCAAATTTAGCAATTAATCCTTGCTATAGAAAGCCCTATTAAAATGAATTTTGCTTATTTATAAACATTCTTGATAATCTGTTTAAGCTTTGGTGAGCTTGGGCATAAGCTTAAATCGAAGAAGAAAGTTTTGCGTATCTTTGGGGAATGAAATTTCAATATTTAACCTACTTGATGTTACTCACTGTTTTATGGCTTCAAGGACAGGTTGCTGTGGAACAAAATGAGGTCGATTTCATCAAATCAATCTACTTTAAAGGGCAAGAATATGCTGGCCAATTTCCCTTAGTAAAGTTAAACGAAACCTTCACCCTTAGCTTTGACGATCTTCTTGCGCAAGACAATGACTACTATTACCGTATAAAATATTACAATCGAGACTGGACGCCCAGCGAGCTTTTCACCAATCAATTTCTTGGTGGATACGATAATTTACGCATTGACAACTTTCAAAGTTCATTGGGTACACTTCAACGCTATACACATTATACTCTAACTCTTCCGAACGAAAGAACCCAATTTAAGATTTCTGGAAATTATATGTTAGAAGTATACAATGCAGATGATGAACTTGTATTTTCGAGAAAGTTCCTCATATACGAGGAGGAAGTCCAAGTTAAGGCGGGAGCATATCCAGCAAGAGATATCGCTAATTTCAATAGTCATCAAAACATACAGTTTACAGTCACCCCCATAGGATTTAATGTACGTAATCCACAAACAGACCTCAATGTGCTATTGCTTCAAAACGACCAATGGGACACTGCTTTTTTTACACCACCACCACAATTTAATGTCGGCAATAGCTATGTTTACCGATACGACAGCCTTACACAATTTAAAGGGGGAAATGAATTCCTTTATTTTGACACCAAAGACATTCGAGTAGCAACCCCAAACATCAGTTATGTTAATCGTGAAGAAGTCTATCAACATTATCTATACCTGGATGTACCTAGAGAGAGAGAACCCTATACCTATTTTCCCGATATCAATGGAGATTTTTCCATCAGAACTTTTCAAGGCACCAACCCAGACATAGAAGCTGACTACAGCATTGTTTACTTCAGTCTTGCTAAACAATATGGCTTGAACGATGAGGAAATTTTCATTTATGGAAAATTCAATAACTACGCTCTCAACGATGAAAATAAAATGATTTATAACCCCAGCTTAGAAGTTTATGAAGGTATTTTATATTTAAAGCAAGGGTTCTACAACTATAAATATGTGACTAGAATAAACGGAAAACTAGACAAAGACAAACTATCCGGCAGCCATTCTTCGACTGAGAACAATTACCTTATTCTTGTGTATCACCGTGCCATTGGTTCACTTTATGATGCCTTGGTTGGTTGGGGAAATGTTCAGTCTTTTGAGTTGAAAAATTAGTGAAAAAAATAAAATTCAATTTCAACTTAGTTTGTCGGTAGTATTTATTTTTGTATTAACTTGCTATTAGTTAAGCAACTAAAAATGTTTCAACAGGTTACCAGAGGAATTAAAATTTCCGTACGCACAAAATTTGAAGGGACTTTCATGAAAAACAATGTTCCCAACTACGCTTTTAGGTATACCGTTCGCATTGAAAATCAAGGTAAAGATGTTGTGCAATTGACCAATCGCCATTGGAAAATCATGGAATCCAATCGTCGCCCGCACTATGTTGAAGGGGCAGGAGTTATTGGTAAAAAGCCCATTCTTAAATCAGGAGAAGCGCATACCTATCAATCCAATTGCCTGCTTACATCACCCATTGGCGCAATGAGTGGATATTATACGATGGTGAATTTTTCTTCTGCACAAGAATTTGAAGTTGAAATTCCCTCCTTTAATTTGGCCGCAACCTTTGCGCTTAATTGAACTATTTTTTCTTTATTTGAGAAAAATTAAACCATGTTAAATAGTTTTCCAAAAAGTCCCAAAGCAGTGAACGAACCCATTAAAAGTTTCGCTCCTGGAAGTCCAGAGCGCGCTGAAGTTCTCACTACCTACAAAAATCTTTACAAGCAAACAGTCCATGTCCCCTTGACCATAAATGGCGAAAAAGTTGAAAGTGGCAATACGGCAGAAATGCATCCTCCACACGATCATCAACACCTATTAGGGACCTACAGTTTGGCTGAGAAAAAACACATCAACCAAGCAATTGAAAGTGCACTAAATGCGCGAAAAGCGTGGAGTCAACTCTCATTTGAACAACGGGCAACAATATTTTTAAAAGCCGCCGATTTACTAGCAGGACCCTATCGTGCCAAAATAAATGCTACGACCATGTTGGCCCAATCCAAAACCATTCATCAAGCCGAAATTGACGCTGCATGTGAATTCATAGATTTTTTACGTTTCAACGTTCAATTTGCCGAAGAAATCTATGCAGAACAACCCAACTCTGGCGACGGAATTTGGAATCGTTTGAGCTATCGTCCACTCGAGGGATTTGTCTATGCGGTAAGTCCTTTTAATTTCACAGCCATAGCAGGAAACCTGTCTGCCGCTCCTGCACTAATGGGGAATACCATTGTTTGGAAACCAAGTGATCATCAGGTCTATTCTGCACAAGTAATCATGGAAGTTTTTGAAGAAGCTGGTTTACCTGCTGGAGTAATCAATATGGTTATGGGAGATCCTGCAATGATTACTGAAACAGTTTTGGCTTCTCCAGATTTTGCAGGAATCCACTTTACAGGATCCACCTTTATCTTTAAAAATATTTGGCAAAAAATTGGGGAGAACATCCACAACTACAAAACCTATCCAAGAATTGTTGGAGAAACAGGTGGGAAAGATTTTATTGTAGCACATCCAAGTGCCAATGTATCTGAAGTTGCAACAGGAATTGTGCGTGGGGCATTTGAATTCCAAGGACAGAAATGTTCTGCTGCCTCTCGTGTTTACTTACCTAAATCGAGCGCAAAAGCTATTTTAGATGAAGTAGTGAAAAGTCTTGAAGAAATCACCATGGGATCTCCAGAAGATTTTGGGAATTTTGTAACAGCAGTCATTCACCAAGGATCATTTGATCGTTTAAAAGAAGCCATAGAAGAGGCTAAAAAATCTTCGGAAGTAACCATTCTTCATGGTGGTAAATGCGACAACAGCAAAGGATACTTTGTTGAACCAACCGTTTTAGTGACAACAAATCCTCACTACGATACCATGGAACGTGAACTTTTCGGTCCTGTGGTAACGGTTTATATTTATGAAGATGCCAACTACACAGCAACCCTAGAATTGGTTGATCAAACCTCTGCCTATGCGCTGACTGGTGCCATTTTCTCAAAAGACCGCTATGCAGCAGAAGAAGCACTGATTGCCCTTGAGAACAGTGCCGGGAATTTTTATATCAATGATAAACCAACCGGTGCAGTTGTTGGACAACAACCTTTTGGTGGGGCTAGAGCTTCTGGAACAAATGATAAAGCAGGATCAAAACTCAACCTCTTGCGCTGGGTATCTCCTCGTTTAATCAAAGAACCTTTATTGACACCAAAAAACTACCGCTATCCTTTCTTAGGTGAATAAACTTCAAGAAAAACATCAATAAGCTATACCTCGGGCTAGCGCATTTAATCGTTCAGGTATAGCTTTTAAATTCATTTTCTACCATTTTTTTTGCTTGGTCAAAATCACGATACCATGCAATTTCACCCAACTCTATCGGTTGATTTTCTGGTGAGGTTCGATCTTGCACACTAAAAAAATGGAATTAACAATAGCTATGCCAACAAATCATTTTAATAGGATCAGTCCTTCAAAGGAAGGTAAACTACTTTCTTCGTTTCAAAAAAAGTTTCAGTAAAATGATCGGAAAGATTAAACTCTTTTGCCTTTGAGAAATTGGCTAACTCCTCAGAAAGGTCGCCACCTTTCAAGTATAGAATACCGTTGTTTAACCTATGTGTCCCTTTATTTTTAACATTTTTGGTAACCCAAGGGACAAAATCCTCCATTTTTGTTACCGCTCTACTAACAATAAAGTCTACGGGTTGCTTGAATTCTTGGGCTCTTTGGTGACGAGCTTCAATGTTTTTTAATCCCAATGCTTCGACAACAGCTTGAACAACTTTGATTTTTTTTCCTATTGAATCGATTAAAAAAAAGTTCACTTTGGGAAATAGAATAGCCAAAGGAACCCCAGGAAATCCTCCGCCAGTACCTACGTCTAAAACCCTAGAACCAGACTTAAAAGGTTGAATTTTAGCGATTCCCAATGAATGTAGAATGTGTTTTTCGTATAAAGCATCAATGTCTTTTCGTGAAATAACATTGATTTGTGCATTCCATTCTTTGTAAAGATCTTCAAGTTGTGAAAATTGCTTTTTTTGATGAGCAGAAAGTGTAGGAAAATAGTGGTTTAAACGATCCAAAAGTTGTAATTTTATTAAAAATCTAAACAAAGATACACCTTCCTTGCTATGGAAAATAATTCTGCACACAAACCCTTGCGTTTTTCGCGTAATGATCCAAAAAAGTTTTTCCAAATCTTAAACAAAAGGGTTAATGAACATTTTCAAAAACGAAAAGCCTTAAAAACCGGTAACTGGCAATTGTATGTCAAAACTGTCATTATGTTTAGCCTATTGGTTACCCCCTACTTCCTTATTGTCTTGACCGAATTCAACCCTTGGGTAAAACTTTTACTCGCCATTATAATGGGTGTTGGAATGGCTGGCGTTGGAATGAACGTAATGCATGATGGAAACCACAATTCATTTTCCCGATACCCTTGGATCAACAAATTGATGGGATCAAGTATTTATCTCTTAGCAGGAAATGTTCACAACTGGAAAGTACAGCACAATATTTTACATCACACCTTTACCAATATTCATGGACACGATGAAGACTTAGACGCAGGTCGTATCATTCGGTTTTCTCAGCACAGTGACTGGCAATGGTACCATCGTTTTCAACATTATTATTCCGTATTCGTTTATGGCTTACTTACGATTAACTGGGTCATTAGTTCTGACTTTAGGCAAATAAAACGCTACCTCAAGAAAAAATTAACCTATCGAAAAGAACTTCACCCAAAACGCCAATGGTTGATTCTAATTGGAACAAAAATTTTGTATTCTGGTATTTGGATTGTTGTTCCAATGCTTTTTATGCAAATGCCTTGGTGGCAAATCTTGATTGGTTTTTTTGTGATGCACTACACAGCAGGTTTAATATTAAGCCTCACCTTTCAATTGGCACATGTAATTGAAGATGCACAAATGCCTTTACCAGACAAAAAAACAGGAACAATGAAGAATACCTGGGCAATTCATCAATTACTAACGACGGTTAACTTTTCTACAAAAAATAAATTTGTGAATTGGTTTACTGGAGGATTAAACCATCAAATTGAACACCATATTTTCCCAAACATTAGCCATATACATTACACAGATATTGCTAAAATTGTGAAAAAAACAGCAAAAGAATTTAATTTACCCTATAACGAGTATAAAACTACCCGAAGTGCATTATTTTCGCACTTTAAACATTTAAAAAACATGGGGGTTCAGCCCGCATAACAACTACTAGTTTATATGGACGCACTATCAGCACGGATTAACAGCTTACCTGTATCCGCAACTTTGGCAATGGCTGCAAAAGCCAGAGAATTAAAGAACGAAGGAATTGATGTAATTGGTTTAAGTTTGGGAGAACCTGACTTTAACACCCCTGAATTCATCAAAGACGCTGCAATTCAAGCTGTAAACGACAATTATAATTCTTATAGCCCTGTAGACGGATATGTTGAGCTTAAGCAAGCCATTTGCACAAAATTTAAACGTGACAACGGAATTGAATATGGACTCGATCAAATAGTTGTTTCAACTGGAGCCAAGCAATCCATTGCCAATGTTTGCATGGTGTTGCTCGATCCGGGAGACGAAGTTTTGCTTCCTGCGCCCTATTGGGTAAGTTATTCTGCCATCGCTACCTTGGCTGAGGCAACTTCAACAATAATTCCGTCAAGTATAGATACTGATTTTAAAATCACCCCCGAGCAACTGGAAGCGGCTATTTCGCACAAGACCAAGCTCATCATGTTCAACTCGCCCAATAATCCAAGTGGTATTATTTACACTGAAGCTGAATATCGCGCATTAGGTAAAGTCCTTGAAAAATATCCAGATATTTATATCCTTTCTGATGAAATTTATGAACACATCAACTATGGAACCAAGCATTTTAGTATTGCAGCTATCCCAGAATTATATGACCGAACCATTACAGTAAACGGAGTAGCCAAAGCTTTCGCTATGACTGGATGGCGAATTGGTTATATTGGAGCACCCGCATGGATTGCTAAAGCTTGTAACAAAATGCAAGGTCAAATCACCTCAGGTGCGAACTGTATTGCTCAACGCGCGACCATTACTGCCTTGGAAGCCCCTGTAAGCAAAATACAATATATGATTGATGAATTTCAAATTCGACGTGAACTCATCATTAAACTATTATCCGGAATTCCTGGAATTCGATTAAATCAACCCGCTGGAGCCTTCTATGTTTTCCCAGATGTATCCCACTATTTTGGAAAAACCCTTCGTGGAAAAACTATCAAAGATGCTAGTGATTTTGCACTGTATCTTCTCGAAGAAGCCCACGTTGCAACGGTAACTGGTGATGCCTTCGGGAACGGAGATTGTATTCGAATATCCTATGCGGCTTCTCAAGACAACATCAAAGAAGCCATTGGTCGAATAGCAAAAGCCTTGGCCTGAAAATTAGCTTAGCATTTATCGAAACCGTCTAAAAAGTTAATATAGTCAATCCGAACTCGTTTCAGATCCTAAAATAAGGTGAAAATTGTCATATGAGATACTGAAACGAATTGAGAATGACAGTTTTTATAATTCTTTAGACAAGCGCTTTATTTCTCCCCAGCTCAAAATATAAGCGTACTTTAGCAGCATTATTCAAACAGATGACATTTAAAGACCTAGCCTTAGAGGCTCCCATATTAAAAGCACTTGAAAAACAAGGCTACACCCAACCCACTCCAATTCAAGAACAAGCCATTCCCATATTACTAAAAGGACACGATTTACTGGGGGTTGCCCAAACAGGAACTGGAAAAACAGCAGCTTTTGGTATTCCAATTTTAAACCATCTGTGTAGAGACAATAACGTAGGAAAAGGTCAACGTAAAATTAAAGCATTGGTGGTGACCCCTACCCGAGAATTGGCGATTCAAATTGCTGAGAATCTTACCGCCTATAGTCAGTTTACTCAGCTTAGAAATACCGTTATTTTTGGTGGGGTAAAACAAGCCCAACAAGTGAAGAGTTTACGAAGTGGTGTGGATATATTGGTTACTACGCCCGGGCGATTATTGGACTTGATGAGTCAGGGCTATATTACATTTAGGGATTTAAAGTATGTTGTTTTAGATGAAGCCGATCAAATGCTCGATATGGGCTTTATTCATGACGTAAAAAAAATAATTGCCAAACTTCCACCCAAAAGACAATCGCTTTTTTTCTCGGCTACCATGCCAAAAACAATTGTTGAATTATCCCAAAAAATGTTGGGAGAATTTCAACGAGTCACCATTAAGCCTGAACAAGCGACTGCAGAAAAAGTAGAACAAGGCGTCTATTTTGTGAGTAAAAACAACAAACCAAAATTATTGGTTCATTTATTAGAACAGCGCAGTAGCGATTCTGTGCTTGTTTTTTCTCGAACCAAACACGGGGCAAATAAAATTGTCAAAAAACTTGATCAGGCTGGAATCCGATCGGCGGCAATTCATGGAAATAAATCCCAGAACATGCGTCAAAAAGCATTGGGCGACTTTAAAGAGGGAAAGCTTAAGGTATTGATCGCAACAGATATTGCCGCTAGGGGAATTGATGTGGATGAATTGTCTTTGGTCATCAATTACGATTTACCTAATGTATCAGAAACCTATGTCCACCGTATTGGAAGGACAGGACGTGCCAACGCAAGTGGTATCGCCTTTTCCTTTTGTATGGCTGAAGAACGACCTTATCTTAAGGACATTGAAAAATTAATCAAGCAACAGCTTCCTCGACTTGGAGAACACCCCTTTATGGAAGAAGGTGATAGTATAGAAACTATGACCACAAATCCTCCAAAAAAAGCACGCCCAAAAAACAGAAATTTCTCTCGTGCTAATCGATCCAAAAAAAGAAGGTAGAGAGTAATTTTAATTTGTCCTACTCTCTTTTACTTTCTCATAAAAACCTGCCATAGTCACATAATGCCATGGAATAACCACTAAAATTCCAACTCCAAGGCACAATAAACCAAGAAAATACCAAGGGATAAAGCGCAAGTTTAAACCTAAAAATTTTAGCTTGTAGCCATCCATTATTCGCCAGCTTTCTTGAAGACAATCGGTGAAGGATAAGTCAGGGCGATCGGCCATTACATAAAAAGTTAAACCAAGTCCTAAGGAAACAATTATTCCGGGGATAATTAGCAAAACTATCCCTACAGCAACTAAAATTGTCATACACAAATAGGCTAAAAAACTCTTGATGAAAAATGGACTCCGAAAACCATCGAAAAGCTGATTGAAATGTGGAGATTCGTTTCTAAAGATAGACCTAGAAAATATTGCTAAACCCAGAGTTAGAGGACCAGCTAAAAGCCCCGTAAAGAGCCCTCCAAAAGGATCCAGTAAGTTTTGGGGAACTCCAACAATAAGAACATAAACAAAAGCAACCAAAACCCCAACACCCCAAAAAGGGGAAAGCATGGTTCGACTTGCTCGCATCAGTGATAAATTAGAAAAAGACATGATTAAATGGGTTAAATTTTAA
>CAJQKN010000097.1 GCA_905478905.1 uncultured Flavobacteriaceae bacterium
GATCCTCTCTACACTGGAAAGTTGCTTTTTGGTATTTTTACACTGATTAAAAACAAACAATGGCGTTGGGGAAAAAAAGTACTGATTATTCATACGGGTGGAATCCAGGGAATCCAGGGGTTCAATCTAAAACAAGAACGAAAAGGAAAAGCATGTATCGATTTACCGTAAGTTCTTGTGTACTTCTGTCACTTTTTTTTGCCAGTAGTTGTAAGGTAACCAAAAGTGTTCGTTCTAAAGAAGCTGAGCCCATAGTGAAGCAACAAGAACAGCCAAAAACCGGTGATATTAAAATTACCCCACCGAAGAAGGCCCTATCGACAGATGAGAAAGCCTATAATTACCTACGTGTTTTCGGTCCCATTGCTCAAGGTGAGATGGCGACCTATAAAATTCCAGCCAGCATAACCTTGGCGCAAGGATTATTGGAGTCTGGTTTTGGAGAAGGTAGACTTGCAGTAGAGGGGAATAATCACTTTGGAATCAAATGTCATCGCGGATGGGAAGGCAAAAGAATTTACCACGATGATGATGAAAAAGGAGAGTGTTTTCGTGTTTATCAAGATGCAGCAGAATCCTACCGGGATCATTCTTTGTTTTTGACGGGACGGGATCGCTATGCCTTTTTATTCCAATTGGGGAAGAAAGATTATCGCTCTTGGGCGAGAGGCTTAAAAAAAGCAGGTTATGCTACCGATCCCAAATATCCAGCAAAATTAATTCGTTTAATTGAACGCTTTGATTTAGCACAATACGATGGAAAGAAAGCTGTCGTTCTTGCCACCAAAGGAAGAGTATCTTCTGATAAAAACACACCTTTATACATTGTCCAAAAAGGAGATACCTTATATTCTATCGCAAGAAAATTAGCTGTAGATCTAATGCAGTTAAAGCAATTGAATAAATTAAAAGACAATACCATTTATATGGGACAAGAACTCATCCTACCAAAAAAATAAACATGCTATACCAACGAAGTAGTGCCCTTTTTGAAGCAGCAAAAAAAGTAATCCCGGGAGGAGTGAATTCTCCTGTTAGAGCCTTTAAATCGGTTGGAGGAAATCCCGTATTTGTGGAAAAAGCAAAAGGAGCTTATTTGCATGATGTGGATGGAAATCGTTTCATTGATTACATCTCCAGTTGGGGTCCAATGATCTTAGGTCACGCCCAAGAGGATGTGATTATAGCCCTAACCCAACAAGCACAAAAAGGGACGTCATATGGAATGCCCACAGCACTGGAAACAGAAATTGCCGCATTGGTTGTTTCCATGGTACCCAATATTGATAAAATACGGTTTGTGAATTCTGGGACAGAAGCTTGTATGAGCGCTGTTCGTTTGGCGAGAGGATTTACTCATCGCGAAAAAATAATAAAATTTGCTGGTTGTTATCACGGGCATTCAGATGCTTTTTTAATCCAAGCAGGAAGCGGTGCAATTACTTTTGGTGCACCCAATAGCCCTGGTGTTACTCAAGGTACAGCAAAAGACACCCTCTTGGCCAATTACAATGACTTGGCAAGTGTAGAAGCTGTATTTCAACAATATCCAGAGGAGGTTGCTGCCATTATTATTGAACCAGTTGCTGGAAATATGGGCTGTATTCCTCCGAATGCTGGATTTTTAGAAGGCTTGAGAGCATTGTGCGATCAGTTTGGTGCCTTGTTAATCTTCGATGAAGTTATGACTGGGTTCCGACTAGGATTGGGTGGAGCACAAGAACGCTTGGGGATAAATGCTGACATTGTCACTTTTGGGAAAGTTGTTGGTGGCGGATTACCAGTTGGCGCCTTCGCGGCAAGAACTGAAATAATGCAAGAGCTCGCCCCAGATGGACCTGTTTATCAAGCAGGAACGCTAAGTGGAAATCCACTAGCCATGATCGCAGGTTTAACAACACTAAAGCTTTTACAAGCAGACAAAGAACTGTTTTCACGCTTAGATGGTAAAACACAGCAATTGCATGAGGGCATGAAGGCTTTAATCGAACACAAAGGAATTCCACACCAATTTAATCGTTTTGGATCAATGCTATCCTTGCATTTTACCGATACACCCGTGGTAGATTTTAAGACGGCTGCTCTGGGGAATAACGATCATTTTAAAGCCTATTTTCACGGGATGCTTGATCGTGGTGTTTACCTTCCATCAAGTGCCTTTGAAAGTTATTTCTTGAACGATGCCTTATCGAATGAGGATATTGCATTTACCTTAGATGCTTTTCAAGACTGGCTAAAAACAATTTAATTTAGTGAGACAAAAAGACCTTCATCGGTTTTTTCCACTTTAACTAACCCTTTTTTGGTCAAGCCTTTGAGGGATACATCCCATTTTTTATTACTGAGTCCCGCCTTTTCTTTTAAGCTTGCCAAAAGAATAGGGTTTGATTTTTTGAGTAATCCGTGAATGATTTTTTCTTCCTCGGTCAATTCAACTACTTTTTTCTCGGGTCGCATTTGTGGAAAGAATAAAACCTCCTGAATGGAACTGTTGTTTGTTAGAAGCATTACCAAGCGGTCAATTCCAATTCCGATACCAGAGGTGGGAGGCATCCCATATTCCAGGGCACGTAAAAAATCTTGATCGATAAACATCGCTTCGTCATCTCCTTTTTCGCTCAGTTTTAATTGATCTTCAAAGCGCTCACGTTGATCAATAGGGTCATTTAATTCTGAATAGGCGTTGGCCAATTCTTTCCCGTTGACCATTAGTTCGAAGCGTTCTGTTAATTTATTATTCGAACGGTGCTCCTTTGTTAAGGGACTCATTTCTTTCGGATAGTCGGTAATAAAGGTGGGTTGGATGTAGTGATGTTCACACTTTTCACCAAAGATTTCATCAATTAATTTTCCAACACCCATGGTGTCGTCTACCTCTAAACCAAGATTTTTGGCTGTTTCACGCAATGTTGTTTCGTCCATATCGGCAACATCAATACCTGTATGAATTTTGATGGCTTCTAGGATGGGAACTCTAGGGTAGGGCGCTTTAAAATCGATGGTGTTCTCGCCTACGGTTACTGCAGAAGAGCCGTTGGATTCTAGGGCAACTTTTTCCAATAAAGCTTCGGTTGTTTCCATCATCCAGAAATAATCCTTGTAGGCAACATAGAGTTCCATTACCGTGAATTCAGGATTATGCGTTCTGTCCATTCCTTCATTGCGGAAGTCTTTAGAAAATTCATAAACACCATCAAAACCTCCTACAATTAGTCTTTTGAGGTACAATTCGTTGGCAATACGCAAGTATAAAGGAATATCAAGTGCATTGTGATGCGTAATAAATGGGCGAGCAGAGGCACCTCCGGGAATAGGCTGAAGAATGGGTGTTTCCACTTCAAGATAATCGCGTTGGTTAAAAAAAGATCGGATGCTGTTGGTAATCTTTGTTCGTTTAATAAAGGTTTCTTTGACCTTGGGATTGACGATTAAATCGACATAGCGCTGGCGGTAACGCAATTCAGGATCGTTGAATTGGTCGTAACTATTTCCGTCTGCATCTGTTTTGGGAAGGGGAAGCGGGCGTAGCGTTTTATTGAGCAAAGTAAAGTTTTCTACTTGGACCGTTTTTTCTCCTACCTGTGTGGTGAAAAGCGTCCCTTCGATCCCAATAATGTCTCCGATGTCAAGTAATTTTTTGTACACATCGTTGTAAAGGGTTTTGTCTTCTCCAGGACAAATTTCATCTCGATTAAAGTAAACTTGAATACGTCCTTTGCCGTCTTGTAATTCAGCAAAACTCGCTTTTCCTTGAATTCGGCGCGACATGAGACGTCCAGCAATAACTACTTTTTTTCCTTCTGCGAAAGAAGACTTGATGTCTTCTGAACTATGATCTACGGGGTAAAGTGGTGCAGGGTAGGGGTTGATACCCATTGCTCTCAATTTGGTTAATTTTTCTCTTCGGATAATTTCCTGTTCGCTTAGCCCAGTCATAGTTTATAAAAATTTTAGCAAAGATAAGGAGTCTGCTACAATTCAAAGTTGTTAAATTAGCTTACAAATTCATTTTTTTAGTCATGAGTATTTTTCGTGTAGTATTATCAATCCTTTTTCCTCCTTTGGCCGTTTTGGATAGAGGTTGTGGATCAATTCTTATTGTTTTTATCTTAACCCTTTGCGGATGGGTGCCAGGGACAATTGCTGCCTTGGTCATTCTAAATAACACCAATCAATTTGAATAAACATCTCAACAAGACAATTGAAGTCATCGATTTAGGCAAACAAGCCTATAAACCTGTTTGGGACCTACAAGAACAGCAATTGAATGCTATTGTTGAACAAAAACGCAAAAATCGTTCTGCAACAGAACCAACCCCAACATCCAATTACCTGTATTGGGTAGAACACCCCCCTGTGATAACTCTCGGAAAAAGCGGATTGCCAAAGCATTTGCTTTTGGATGAAAAACAATTACAAGAAAAAGGTATAGAGTTTTTTACCACCAACAGAGGTGGAGATATTACGTTCCATGGGCCTGGACAGTTGGTTGGATACCCTATTCTGGATTTAGAAAACTTTTTTTCAGACATCCATAAATATTTAAGGTTATTGGAAGAAGCCATTATTTTGACCCTCGAGGAATATGGTTTGAAAGCTGAAAGAAGCGAAGGAGAAACGGGCGTTTGGTTGGATGTTGGCACTCCTTTTGCACGCAAGATATGCGCCATGGGGGTCAAGGCAAGCCGCTGGGTAACCATGCATGGATTTGCCTTAAATGTAAATACAGATTTATCCTATTTTGATTACATTATTCCCTGTGGAATTCAAGGGAAGGGGGTTAGCTCGCTGGAGCGTGAATTAAAACGAACGGTTCCTTTAGCCGAAGTAAAAGCAAAAATTTTAGTTCATTTAGCAAATCTCTTTTCAGCTGAACTTTCGACTACCTAATCTCATAGATTAAAACATCATTGGTCTCCGATTGTACGACAAACTCCAATGCCTTGTCCTTGTCTGCATTGACCAAATCAATCGCAGAAGTACCATAAACAGGAAAGCCAGTCACAGGACTACCATCACTAAGGTATAGGTAAACTTTTTTGGCATCTAAGTCTGTAACAGAGATGTATAAGACATTGTTGAGGTAGAATATTTTTGGTGCGGTGTACTGACCATAAGGAAGGGTGACAGGAATGCCTTTTAGGGTTAAAACATTTTCAGAAAGTGTTACCAGGGACTTTGTAGTTGTGGCAATGGCATGTTCTTTATCTAAGCCTAAGTCGCTTTTAACCACATTTCCTCGGGTATCGATTTGAATAAGGTTTCCAGCTTGGTCTGTGGTGGTAAAGGTTTTTAGATAAGCATGAATCTCTTGATCTGACAGAGTGATTTTTTCTTTAATCTTCACACGGGACTTTCCGGTTCTGTTCAATAAGTGCAGGGTGCCATTTTCTTCTTTTACAACAATAAAATCTTTGCTATCAATGCGAATGTGTTTGGGTGTTGAAACAATCGGCGATTTAGCTTGCTTAAAATTAAATCCTTTTACTTTGCGGCCTTTTCCGTCAAACATTTCTAAGTTTTTTCCCTGCACCAACACAAAGCGATAATCTCTGCGTTGATCATAATCAAACACCGCCAGAGGCTGAATAGGAGCAGTATTCTTTATTTTTATATTAAAGGGAGGTACAATTTTTCCATTGCGATCCAAAATATAAAATCGATCTTCTGTGCGGAAAGCCATTTGCAAACGCCCGTTTTTATAGAGATCCACCTGTTGTATTTCCCCTTGGATTCTACTGGAGAGTTGTTTCTTCCAAAAAAGTTTACCTGTATTGGAAAACAAATACAACATATTGTCTAGGTCTTGAACAACAATATCTTTTTCTTTAGTTCGGTGGTTTTTTATCCATTGAGGAGCAGTGGCGAGCGACTTTTCTAAGGACAACAATGCTGCATTGGAAACAGTTTGTTGGTTTTTTTCTTGATCGTTTTTATAAAAACGAAAATGAAGGTGTAAAAAACTATCTTCGACGATTCCTTGCAAGGCAAGAAAGGGTAATTTTTGGGTATCGATATTCTTCCACAAAGCATTTGAAGGGAAGCGCCCTTTTATTTTTGATGTACTTACAACCCATTGCAAATTACTTTTATCACTCAAGGCATCTTCATAAAAAGATTGGAATTGGATATTTTTCCCCAATGTTTTTTCGTCTTTGTAGGCGGCAATCAATGTTTTTAATCCCGCCTCTGTTGGACTAAAGAAAAGGAAATCGTCCAACTTTGCTACCCAATTAATCGTTACTTCTCTTCCCAGTGCGCTGATGAGTGTAGTTACTTTTCGGTCTAGAGAATTTGCAAAATAGGAAACATCTCGGTAATTGTATTCTGTACTATCTGGGAGAAAACTTACTTTGGCACTTTCTTCATCGCGTAAGTGAAAGACAGCGCTGGTTTCATTCGCCACTTCTATTAGAGCAATTTCGTTTACACTTTTTAGGGCAGACAAATCGGTTGAGGACAAGGGTAAGTTGTGGAAAAGTACCCATTTTTTAAATTTGTTTTCTAGGGTCTGAACATTATCCAATCCAAAAGATAGGAATCCACTCATGCTATTCGGAATTGCTTGAGTGATGAGCGATTTTTTAGGAGTACTATCTTGGAGCAGTCCCACTGGATCTCCCAATGAATCGACAATCTTCAGCAAACCATCCAATTCAATATTTTCTGTGGTAAAATTCAGGTCATAGGTTGCCCAACTTTGTCCAATGCGCGGGAATAGGGGAAGTGAGTCAAATGCTTCTGAAAAACTTTTTTCCCCATTTCCTTGAAGGTGAATATTTACAGGTGCTTGCGCATCGGCTGTTTGAGCTATTGAATAGAAGCGAGCATTTCGAATTGCTTTAGCCTTTTGTTTGTAATTTCGAATACAATTCTCCAGTACTATTTTAGTGTCAGAGTGCAGGGTAAATCCATCAATAAATGCTGTAAAAACCACTCCATCTTGATTTTCTTGAACATAAATAGTCTCATTGCTATAGGTAACTTTAGGTAAGTTTAAAAAACTACTGTCAATTGCAGCTTTATATACCAGGCTAAGGGCTTTTTCGTCTTTCCCATACTTGGTTAAGCTAATCAATTGAGGGGTGATTTCAGCGCCATATAAGGCAGTCATTTTTTTTGCTAAGGCGGGTGATGTTTCCCCTAGGTGTTTTAATACTGGATTATTTTTCAGCGCATTTCTCGTCTCGTTAATGTCATTTAATTGCAGTACTAATTGTGTGTTTTGGGGAACCCAATCCAGCAAAGAAGTGCTGCTAGTAGAAGATTGTTCACAGGACACTATAAAAAAGGTCAAGAACAAGGAATAAATAATTGTAAAAGGAGTTGAGCGAAATTGCATAAGTGGTGCGTATTGGGTGTAAAAATAAGAAACTCAAAACTCAATAGGAAGTTGTTCGGGAAGTAATCGAAAAGATTTTCTGTGATGGATACAAGAACCAAATGATCGAATCCCTTCTCGATGGGCTTTGGTGGGATAGCCTTTGTTGGATTTCCAGTGATAGGCTGGAAATTTTTTATCCAATTTAAGCATAAGATCATCACGATACGTTTTCGCTAAAACAGAAGCAGCAGCAATATTTTGAAAACGCCCATCTCCTTTAATAAGACACATATGCGGGATGTTTTCATAGGGGTGAAATCGATTTCCGTCAACGGCAATAAATGCAGGACGAATGGATAAAAGTCCTATGGCCTTGTGCATGGCTTTGATCGATGCATGAAGGATGTTTAGTTGATCAATTTCTTTTATTGAGCAATGAGCTACTGCAAAAGCCAAAGCTTCCTTTTCAATAATTGGCCTTAAGCCAAAGCGTTGTTTTTCACTCAATTTTTTTGAATCGTTCAAAAGTGGGTGGGAAAAATCTGGAGGAAGGATTACTGCAGCTGCAGTTACGGGGCCTGCAAGGCAGCCTCTGCCAGCTTCATCTGTTCCGGCTTCCAGCAGTTTGCTATATTGTAGAGGTAATCCCATTTGATGTAAAAAAGTCTGCGAACGAATATTATTGATGGTTTGGAATAGTTTATTGCGTTATTCTTTTTTCCAAAGCCTTCTTTAATTATATAAAGGTGAAACAAATTTAATCATAACTTCGCACAAAATAAAGTATTCAATGTTACAGCGTTTTTTTGTAAGTCTATTATTGATGACATTCTCTTTTTCTTGGGCGCAAGATCGCGAAGAGATAGTCCCTTCAGTTTCTTCAGTAACTACATTAACACTTAATCAAGAGCAAGCAGCTGTCGGCATAGATTCACTGGCAGTAAAAAAAGAGGAGCCTGCCAAAAAGAAAAAGTTTATTGAACAAGTATTGAAAGAGGAGGTCATTGATACTCTGGTAAACATAGATATGTATCAAATCTTTCAAGACGGAAGCAAAACGGTTTTTGTCGATACAACCTTGACGATTCAGAAAGAGTATAAAACAAACTTTTTGCGGAAAGATTATTTTGAGCTATTGCCTTTTGTAAATATGGGACATGCCTTTAATCGTTTAGGCTATGATTTTACCGAAGGTTCTCTCCAGCCTCAAATGGGAGCTCGTTCAAAGCATTTTTCTTTTTTTGAAGTTGAAGATATAAAATACTATAGAGTACCCACACCGTTGACAGAATTGTTTTTTAGAACAACCATGGAACAAGGACAGATGTCTGACGCCTTGATTACCGTCAACACCAGTCCACAATTTAATTTTGCCGTAGCCTATCGTGGGATGCGCTCACAGGGGAAGTATGTCAATCAACGCTCTAATTCAGAAGCTTTTAGGGTATCCTTTACCTATCAAACCGAGAACGAGCGCTACAAGGTCAAAGCACATTATGTGTCTCAAAACCTAGGGAATCAAGAAAATGGTGGGATAACCGCAGAGGGAATTACTCTTTTTGAATCGGGTGATCCGGATTTTATAGAACGTTCTGTTCTTGATGTTCGCTTAAAAAGAGCCGAAAACACCCTTAAAGGAAAACGTTCTTTTTTAGCGCATCACTTTGCCTTGGTGCAACCCAATGAAAGTGATGAGTCTAGTTGGACAGTTGGACACCAAATCATGGATGAAACCAAATCTTATATTTATACAGACTCTTCAGTTTCGGGCTATTTTGGCACAAGAGTTTATAATACTTCAATCAATGACCGTGTGCGATGGAAGATCTTTACAAACAGATTTGAAACCAAATTAATCAATCCTCTTTTGGGTGAACTCACTGCAGCTTTGGACTATTCCACAATTGATTATTTCTTTGAGGTACCCGAAGACACGCCTGAAGAATCCCTTCCACTC
>CAJQKN010000098.1 GCA_905478905.1 uncultured Flavobacteriaceae bacterium
AATGCTCCTAGAGCGTGAGCTTCTGGAGGCAGTCGCCTGCGAAGCTTGAGCAGGAGCAGTAGTTGAGCGACTTACTCTTGTTTGAGAAGAGGGTTGCCCTCTGTAGGTGGAACTATAGGCACGGTTGCGCACGCGATTGTTGTGGGCAAATCGGTTGATACGGTTATAGTTTCTGTGGTATGGATACCGGTAAAAATAACCATATCCACCAAAATAGGGGTCGTAAAGGGACCCATACCCCCCATAAAAACCACCGTAGGGTAAATAATAGGGATTGTAAAATCCTCCCCCAAAACGGTTGAAATAAAAGGGACTGTTATAGCGATAAGGCCAGTTCCAGTAGGCTGGGTAAGTATCATAAAACCCACCAAAACCAAAACCGCCAAAACCACCGAATCCAAAATTTGGACCATTGTCAACAAAAACAATTTGCGTGGTATTGTTGCCACCACCCCATTGAGGTTTTGATTGAAAATTATTCTCGTTTTGTTGATTCAATGAATCGATTTGTGTCAGGGCAACATTCCCCTCTTGCTCATCCCATTGATATTCTTTTGCTTTTTCATCAAAGTACTGCGAGTAACTGTTGGTGGCTGCTGGTTGTTCTCCTTGTCTGCGAACAACAACTACATCACGGCTGCCGTAGATACCATCACTGTAGTAGGTAGAATTTTGATAACTACCACAACCAATTAGAGAAAAGAATCCAAGGATGAATCCACTAACTTGAAATAAATTGAATTTTGTATATCGCATAACTCTATATTTTTTGCTTGTAAGCGATTGAAATTAACTAATTTTACCGCACTTACTTAACTACATCTAAGATAGTCAAAATTTGTGCCAAACATATGTCAAAGAAATTAACTAAGCGTTCAGAAGATTATTCCAAGTGGTATAACGAACTTGTTGTTCGTGCCGATTTAGCCGAAAACTCTGCTGTTCGCGGTTGTATGATCATTAAACCCTATGGTTTTGCCATTTGGGAAAAAATGAAAGAAGAACTCGATAAAAAATTTAAAGCAACTGGTCACCAAAATGCATATTTCCCCTTATTTGTTCCAAAAAGTCTTTTTGAAGCTGAAGAAAAAAATGCGGAAGGTTTTGCCAAAGAGTGTGCAGTTGTCACTCATTATAGATTAAAAAACAATCCGGATGAACCCGGTAAGTTAATGGTCGATCCGGAAGCCAAATTGGAAGAAGAATTGGTTGTTCGTCCTACTAGCGAGGCCATTATTTGGAGCACTTATAAGAATTGGATACAGTCCTACCGTGATTTACCGATTCTAATCAACCAATGGGCCAATGTGGTGCGATGGGAAATGCGTACGCGTTTATTTTTGCGTACAGCAGAATTTTTATGGCAAGAAGGGCATACAGCCCACGCCACAAAGCAAGAAGCGCTAGACGAGACCTTGTTGATCAATAATTTGTATGCCGATTTTGCTGAAAATTTTATGGCAATTCCAGTGATTAGGGGAGTAAAGTCAGAAAGCGAACGTTTTGCGGGTGCTGTTGATACCCACTGTATCGAAGCTTTGATGCAAGATGGAAAAGCACTGCAAGCCGGAACCTCTCATTTTTTAGGGCAGAATTTTGCCAAAGCCTTTGACGTTAAATTTGCCACTTCTGAAGGTGGTTTAGAGCATGTTTGGGCCACCTCCTGGGGGGTCTCTACTCGTTTGATGGGTGCATTAATTATGACCCATAGCGACGACAATGGATTGGTATTACCTCCCAATTTAGCGCCTATTCAAGTTGTTATTGTGCCTATATATAAAGGAGCCGACCAATTGGAAGAAATTGCAAAAGTCGCGACTAGCATTAAAGAAAACTTGGAAGAAAAGGGAGTGTCGGTCAAATTTGATGATCGTGATAATGTAAAGCCAGGATTTAAATTTAATGATTACGAGTTGAAAGGAGTGCCTTTACGTATAGCAATAGGACCAAAAGACTTAGAGAATAATCAGGTAGAATTGGCCAGAAGAGACACTTTAGAAAAAAGCTATGTTCCTCAGTCAGAATTGGCGGATTTAATCCCTGTTCTTTTGAAAGAAATCCAAGATGAATTGTATCATAAAGCAAAATCATTTAGAGACTCTCATATTACAGAAGTGAATTCTTTTGAAGAGTTTAAAGAAGTCTTGTCAAACAAAGGAGGTTTTGTTTCTGCCCACTGGGATGGTACTGCAGCTTCAGAAGAAGCCATTAAGAAGGCAACCAAGGCAACCATTCGTTGTATTCCTTATGCGGCAGTTGAGGAGGAGGGGAAGTGTGTTTTTTCAGGGAATGTATCGGCTAAACGAGTGCTTTTCGCCAAAGCCTACTAAAGGCTTTTTAACTCCATAAAGCGATCAAATAAAAAAAGTTTTTTTCTTTAAAATGCATTGCAGGTTTAATGAAGATGTTTTACATTTGCAATCATAAAATTTTGGCCCGTTCGTCTATCGGTTAGGACGCCAGGTTTTCATCCTGGTAAGAGGGGTTCGATTCCCCTACGGGCTACTAATATATATTTAGATGGCAAATCATAAATCGGCATTAAAAAGAATACGTTCAAACGACAAAAAGCGTTTGCGCAATCGTTTTCAACACAAAACAGCTCGTAACGCAGTACGTCGTTTACGTGAATTGACGGATAAGAAAGAAGCTACGGCAGCTCTTCCCTCTGTTATTTCTATGTTAGATAAACTAGCAAAGAAAAATATCATACATGCTAATAAAGCAGCTAACTTGAAGTCAAAGTTGACCAAGCAAGTAGCGAGTTTATAATTGTAAAATTAGACTTTGAAAAAGCTCTCCTACGGGAGAGTTTTTTTTTGCCGTCTTGGGAGTTATTCTTTTAACCTCAAATAGACAAAAGGTTTTTTCTGCTATTTTCTCAAAGTAATAAATTTGACAAGAGAAATAGTGAACGTAAACAATCAGCCGTATTTAATTAGGTATGCTTAGGAAACTTTGAGTCAATTTGTCCAACCCTTAGCGTATAAAAAAAGCTCTCCATTTGGAGAGCTTTTTTTATGTCTTATAGAAAAACCTTTAGGCATTCATTGAGATTAAAAATTCTTCGTTGTTCACTGTTTTCTTAAAACGGTCGTTGATGAATTCCATTGCCTCGACAGGATTCATGTCGGCAAGGTACTTACGCATAATCCACATGCGGTGTACAGTATTTTCATCCAATAGAATATCATCACGTCGAGTACTTGAAGAAATCAAGTCTATGGCAGGGAAAATGCGTCTGTTGGAGATCTTGCGATCCAATTGTAATTCCATATTCCCCGTACCCTTAAATTCTTCAAAGATAACTTCATCCATTTTAGATCCCGTCTCTGTCAATGCTGTGGCAATGATTGACAACGAACCTCCGTTTTCAATATTTCTCGCTGCTCCAAAGAAACGTTTAGGCTTGTGGAGCGCATTTGCATCGACACCCCCACTCAAAATTTTACCTGAAGCGGGTTGAACCGTATTATAGGCACGTGCTAATCGGGTAATTGAATCGAGTAATATAACTACATCGTGGCCACATTCAACCATTCGTTTGGCTTTCTCCAAAACAATGTTGGCTACTTTCACGTGTCTGTCTGCAGGTTCATCAAAGGTAGAAGCAACCACTTCTCCACGAACATTACGTTGCATGTCGGTAACTTCCTCAGGACGTTCATCAATCAATAGAATAATTTGATAAACTTCAGGATGATTTGCAGCAATGGCATTTGCAATGTCTTTTAACAACATTGTCTTCCCCGTTTTTGGTTGTGAAACAATCATACCACGCTGTCCTTTTCCTATGGGAGAGAACAAATCGATGATACGGGTGGAGATAGTACTTTGTTTTTCAGCTAGATTGAATTTTTCTTGTGGGAAAAGCGGCGTTAAATGTTCAAAAGCTACTCTATCGCGAACTACTTTTGGATCTTGGCCATTGATGCGATTGACCTTAATGAGGGGGAAATACTTTTCTCCTTCTTTGGGTGGACGTACGGTTCCAAGAACAGTATCCCCAGTTTTTAGACCAAAGAGACGTATTTGCGATTGGGATACATAGACATCGTCTGGAGACGAGAGGTAGTGGTAGTCCGAGGAACGTAAAAAGCCATAACCCTCTGGCATGATTTCCAAAACACCTTCAGAATCAATGATTCCATCAAATTCATAATCGGGCTCACGGTAACGATTGCGGTTGTCCTTGTTGTGGTTTACCTCGTTCTTGTTCCCGTTGTGACGGTTGTGTTTATCCTTATTATGTTGCTGTTGATTGTTGTTTTTTGGGTTGTTTTTATGGTGAGGCTGACGCTCCTTAGTGTTCGCTTGTTCAGTTTTAACCTCCTCGTTCTTTTGAATGGGCTTTTTGAATTCGCGTTTTTGTTGCGGTTTATTTTCCTCTTTATTTGTATTTTGACGTGTTTGTTTTGGTACTACTTTTTTCTCAGGACGAGCCGTTCGCGTCACTTCCTTTTTTTCTTCTACTTCAGCGGTTTTTTCTCCTTCAGGAGGGTTGGCTGAAACAAAATCTATGATTTGATAAATCAGTTCTTGCTTTTTTAAAGCTGAAGTACGTTTTAATCCAAGTTTTTTAGCGATTTCTTGTAAATCGGGTAATTTTTTTTCCTTTAGCGTTGAAATGTCGTACATATGTAATGATCTCAGAAAGAGGTTGAATAAATTTTTTTTGAATAGGTAATATGCGTGGTATGAAGTGTCACGCAGCACAATATTACGAAAAAAACAAATAGAGCTTGCCGAAAACACTTATTTTTGACAAAAAAAGATGATACAGCGTATACAATCCATCTATCTTTTCTTCTATGCTGCTCTGGCAGCCTTTTGTTTTTCGGCTTTCCCAGCTTTAGTTGATGTGTCAAATGCGATAGCTGAAGTACGTTATATTCCGCTTGGATTGAGTCTATTGGTTTTTATTACTATATTTTTGTTTTCTAAGCGAAAAATGCAATTACGACTTATTCAGCTTGTGTTGTTGGTGCATATTGTCTTTTCGATCTGGTATGTGTACAGCTTTGGTCTAGCCAAAATGATTGAAAAGATTCATCTTGTTCCAGTGCTATTCTTTTCTTTAGGACTGTTGCTGTTGGTTTTGGCGTATCGAGCAATCAAGAAAGATGAAGCCCTAGTTCGTTCCCTCGACCGCTTGCGTTAGTCCTTTTCCGCGTAAACCTAATTCTATTACTTCCATGTTTTGCAATTTGCCTTGATGAATTTCAAATCGAAGCATTGTTCTGACTTGATGAAAACCATGTATCCCTGCTGCTCCAGGATTTAAATGCATTAATTGACGGTTTTTGATATACATCACTTTTAAAATATGGGAATGTCCACAAATAAACACAGTGGGTTGTTGTTGATCGAGTAGCGCCCTCACCCGTGGGGTATATTTACCCGCTGGACCCCCAATGTGAGTCATAACAATATGAGCGCCTTCACAATTAAAGCTATTGTTCTCTGGGAAACTAATTCTGGCCTCATTTCCATCAATATTTCCATAGACAGCGCGTAGGGGTTTTAAGCCAGCTAAGAGGTCGGTAACTCCAAGTTGGCCGATGTCTCCCGCATGCCAAACTTCGTCAACGCTTTTCACATAGTTTAGTATGCGATCATCCATATATCCGTGTGTGTCAGAAAGAAGGAGTATTTTTTTCAATTTTCGTATCTTTACATAACCCTTAATCAAAAGCCATGCAATATACAGCAAATAAGCCCCACAATGCTGTTTTGATTATCCAAGACAGTGGAATCCGTTATCGCTTAAAAGAAGATCATATTTTTAAAGATATTCGTTTTGCTCAAATCACAGTAATCAAGCTCAAAGCCGATTCAAATTTATTTCCTCGATTTTTTTTGGATATAATTGGTATTGTATCCAATTCAGCCATCATATATTTTGTAGGTTATTCTACTATTGTTCTGTTGAATTTAGTTTTTTGGATTTTTTTGGGAGTAACTAACCTTTGGCAAAAACAAAATTACACGGTTGAAGTCCACAAAGGGCCATTGGTTGCAGAGGTCTTTATTTCAAACAATAAAAACGAAGCACTTCAAATTAAAAAAGAAATTGAATCTCATTTGTAAACAGTAGGGCAACTAGGAAGATTCTAATATCTTTGTAGGGTGCGGTATTTTATCTCCTTAGCGTATAACGGAACACCCTTTCATGGCTGGCAACGTCAGCCCAATGCGACCAGTGTACAAGCAACCCTTGAAGATGCGTTGTCAACTTTGTTGCGGCAACCCGTTGCAATTATGGGCGCTGGACGAACCGATACTGGCGTTCATGCCAAACAGATGGTGGCGCATTTTGATGTTGACTTAGACCCTAAAACCGAGGCGAATTTAGTGCATATGCTCAATCGCTATTTGGATGAAAATATTGTCATCTATTCCATACGAGCAGTAAAAGAAGGGATACATGCACGTTTTGACGCCATCCAACGCACCTACGAGTACCACATTGCTTTTCAGAAAAATCCTTTTAAGCAAAACACCCATCTCATTCTTCACACTTCACTAGATATTGACTTGATGAACGAGGCAGCCAACCTCTTGTTGGAGCACAATGATTTTGAAGCCTTCTCTAAAACCCACACTGATGTTAAAACTTTTTTATGCGATATATCCTATGCGCATTGGGTGGCGAGGGAAGATGGTGCTATCTTTACCATCACTGCTAACCGGTTTTTACGCAATATGGTTCGTGCTATAGTGGGAACTTTATTGGATGTTGGAACTAAAAAAATAACCGTGGAAGAGGTCAATCGAATTATTGCAAGTAAAGATAGAGGGCAAGCAGGTTTTTCTGTCCCCGCCTGTGGATTGTATTTAACTCAAATAAGCTACCCTGAAAAGGTGTATAAATAAATGAAGAAAGAAAAAGTAAGTTTATTTGATCGTGCACTTTTTAGTAAAATAATGGCGTTTTCTAAACCCTATAAACGTTATTATTACCTCGTTATGGCTGCAGCAATTTTATTGTCTGCATTTTCAACCCTCACGCCCTATTTGCTAAAAATTGCTGTAGATGATTATATCACTCCACGTTTGTACGAAGGCTTGCTATGGTTTATTTGTATAATGCTCGTTACCCTATTATTGGAAGTGTTTTTTCAATACATCTTTGTGTATTACGCCAACTGGCTGGGACAAATGATTGTCAAAGACCTACGTATAACACTCTTTGGTAAGCTCATTCACTTTAAGATGGCCTATTTCGACACCTCGGCTGTTGGGCGTTTGGTCACTAGATCGGTCAATGATATTGAAACAATTGCCAGTATCTTCAGTCAAGGCCTGTTCATGATTATTGCAGATTTTCTCAAGATGGGATTAGTCATTGTCATCATGTTATCGATCAATTGGGAATTGTCCCTCATCGTTTTTTCTGTTTTGCCAATCATTGTCTATGCCACTCGTGTTTTTCAACGTTCCATGAAGAAAGCGTTTCAAGACGTCCGCAAAGAGATTGCCAACCTCAATACCTTTGTACAAGAGCGCATCAGCGGAATGAAAATAGTGCAACTTTTTGGACGAGAAGCAATTGAACAAAACACCTTTGAGACAATCAACGAACGGCATAAAAGTGCATGGTTAAAAACGGTTTGGTTCAACTCGATCTTTTTTCCTGTAGCAGAAATTTCCACATCGGTGACCATAGGTCTATTGGTATGGTATGGGGGGTTTCGTTCTTTAAGCGGGGTTACTATTTCCTTGGGAACACTGTTTTTATTTATTCAATTGGCGCAAATGCTGTTTCGCCCGCTGCGACAATTGGCCGATAAGTTCAATACGCTTCAAATGGGAATGGTGGCAGCAGAGCGCGTTTTTGCCATTTTAGCCACAGAAAGTACAATTGAGAATTCGGGGAAGCACACTTCTCACTTGGTGAAAGGGAAAATTTCATTGGAAGATCTGCGTTTTTCCTACCTTCCCAATGAAGAAGTTTTGAAAGGAATATCACTACAAGTTGAGCCGGGAGAAACCATCGCCATTGTTGGCGCAACCGGAGCTGGAAAATCTACATTAATCAATTTGATTTCAAGGTTTTATGAATTTGATAAAGGGGATATAAAGATTGATGGTATTTCTATTCGGGATTATGAATTAA
The DNA here is from genome assembly GCA_905478905.1 of uncultured Flavobacteriaceae bacterium. Taxonomy (GTDB): domain Bacteria; phylum Bacteroidota; class Bacteroidia; order Flavobacteriales; family Flavobacteriaceae; genus Arcticimaribacter. Next base: position 8,120 of record CAJQKN010000098.1, read on the forward strand.
GCAATTTGCGCCGTCAAGTTGCCCTTGTCATGCAAGACGTTTTTTTGTTTGCAGATTCCATCATTAACAACATCACTCTATTTGATTCAAATATTTCCAGAAAGGATGTCATTGCTGCAGCAAAGGAAATTGGCGTTCACACCTTTATCGAATCGCTTCCTAATGGATACGATTACAATGTGCAAGAAAGAGGTGTAATGCTTTCTTCAGGTCAGCGACAGCTCATAGCCTTTTTACGGGCTTATCTTTCTTCTCCCTCCATTTTGGTCCTGGACGAGGCGACCTCTTCTGTAGATTCTTTTTCTGAGGAATTGATTCAACAAGCGACAGAACAAATTACCAAAGGGAAGACTTCCATCATTATTGCGCATCGTTTGGCCACCATAAAGAAGGCCAATAGAATTGTTGTAATGGATCAAGGCGAAATTATTGAAGTAGGATCGCATAAAGAATTAATTGAAAAAGAAGGGGGCGCCTACCAGAAATTACATCAACTTCAATTTAGTCAAGAAGAGGTTGCCTAAAGGGACAGATCTTCAGAAAGACTTCGTTTTAATTTCTCTACCGAAGTAAAGATTTCAAGTCGACCATCTTTGATGTAGACAATTTCTCCTCTTTGTTCAGAAATAACCACCACCAAGGCATCCGTTTTTTCAGAGATTCCTGCACCAGCTCGATGACGAAGCCCAAAATGATTTGGAAGAGTTGTCGACTCAGAAACTGGAAGAACAACACGTGTAGCTGTAATGGTGTTTTCTTTTATGATGACTGCTCCATCATGTAGCGGACTGTTTTTATAAAAAATACTTTCCAGTATTTGCGGACTCAATTTTATCGAGCTACTGTCTCCTGTACTTTTGACAAAATCCAGGCTATTACTTCGCTCAATTACAATGATTGCTCCTGTTTTTTCTTTGGCCATATTTTCACAAGCATTAACAAATAACGATAAGTCCAATTGAACATGCTTGGCTTCGTCTTGGTTCAAGAAATTGAAATAGCGAATTAAACTCCTCCTACTGGTGTAGTTGGTTGATCCTAAAAGCAGTAAAAACTTTCTTATTTCTTGCTGAAAAACGACAATAAGTGCAAAGAAACCAACACTGATGAAATTCCCCAATATATTACTCAATACATTCATATTTAAGGTAACAGTGAGTTGGTACATAAAGTAAATAATCACGATTCCTAAAAAAATATTGATCGCAACTGTTCCACGAACAAGCTTATACAAATAGAAAAGTAGGACGGCAACCAATAGTATATCAATGGCATCGACAAAATTGAATTCAAGAAAACTAAAGTCTTTCACAGGCTTCCTTTTTTGTAAAATTAGACAAAACTATTGGAGTTGTTCTACTAGACGAATACATTCTTTAGCTTCCTTAACATCATGAACACGTAAAAGTTGTGCTTTTTTAAGTAAGGCCACGGTGTGAAGAACGGTACTCCCGTTAAGGGCATCTGATGCACTATTGCCTAAAGTTTTATAGATCATCGACTTTCTTGAAACCCCGGCTAAAACCGGACAGTTGAATTGTTGAAAACGTTCAAACTGTTTGAGAAGGCTAAAGTTATGGGCAGTTGTTTTTCCAAAACCAAATCCAGGATCTAGAATTACATCTTGTATTCCTGCGGCATGACAGTCGTTTATTTTGGCAGAAAAGAAATGCATCATTTCAGAAAACAAATCAGTGTAAGTAGGATTGTCTTGCATGGTTTCGGGCTTTCCTTGCATGTGCATAGCAATGTAGGGGACCGGGAATTGTCCCACAACGGTCAGCATTTCATCATCAAGATTACCGGCAGAAATATCGTTGATCATTGCAGCGCCGCGATCAAGACTTTCTTTAGCAACCTTTGCTCGAAAAGTATCGATAGAAAATAGGGCAGAGGGGAAAGCTTCTTTTAGCGCCTCTAAAACAGGAATAAGCCGGTTGAGTTCTTCAGTCTCGCTAACCCTATTTGCACCCGGACGAGAGCTGTATGCCCCAAGGTCGATAAAATCTGCTCCTTCTTGGAGAAGTTTTTCACATTGTTTTTGAGCGTTTGCGATTTTTTGAAAATTTCCCCCATCATAAAACGAATCTGGTGTAAGGTTGAGAATACCAAGAATTTTAGGAGAAGCTAGATCAATTAGGCTTCCATTACAGTTTATGGTCATATACGTTAACTTCTATGAATAACTTTTGTCATTCGAATTTGATGGACTTAAATAATTCCCCGAAATTTACACAAATTTACAGCCAAGATGATTCCAACTGAAATCCATTATCAACAAATTACTGATGCATGTCGGGCATTGTTTATCAAGAAAATGAAGGATTATGGGGTGGCATGGCGTATTCTGCGTTTACCTTCTTTAACCGATCAAATCTTGATCAAAGCACAACGTATCCGCAGTATTCAGCAATTAGAGGAACAAAAAGTGGACGAAGGTCAACAGAGCGAATTCATAGGAATTGTTAATTATTGTATCATGGCATTGATTCAGCTAGAAAAAGGAGTGGCAGAACAACCCGATCTAGATGGAGAAGAAACAATTGCATTGTATGACAAGCATCGTCAAATAACGAAAGAATTAATGCTGGCCAAAAACCATGATTATGGTGAGGCTTGGCGTGATATGCGGGTTAGTTCCTTGACCGATTTAATTCTACAAAAACTTTTACGCGTAAAGCAAATTGAGGACAATCAAGGAAAAACATTGGTAAGCGAAGGCATTGATGCCAATTATCAAGACATGATCAATTATGCTGTTTTTGCTTTAATTCATTTGGATCAACAAAAATGATTCGACTTTTCCTAGAAAAAAGTTTGAGTGGTCTTTTAACCCTATTTGGGGTAGTTAGCTTGGTCTTTTTCTTATTCAACGTAATTGGTGATCCAGCTCAAATGATGGTCGATCAAAATGCAACCCAAAATCAGCTTGAAAAAATTCAAAAGAAATACGGTTTTGACTTACCCATCTATCAGCAATTTTTATACTATTTGAACGATCTTTCACCGGTTTCAATACACAGCTCAGATGCACAAGATTTTTCCGGCTATAGTCAAGAAAAATACGGCGGGATATCATTAGAACTTGGTGCATCGGTCCTCGCATTTAAATGGCCTTATTTACGCAGTTCTTATCAACGTCAGGGGAAAAAAGTGACCAGAATCATTCGTGAAACCCTCCCCAATACTTTTCTTTTAGCCCTATCGTCCATAGGACTTGCCATTTTACTCGGGATGATTTTGGGGGTAGTTGCAGGCTATTTTAAAGGTTCTGCAACCGATAAATTGTTGGTCTTGTTGAGTACTTTTGGCATGAGTGTTCCTTCCTTTTTTAGTGCCATTGTATTTTCGTGGATTTTTGGTCATGTACTGGCAGATTTCACTGGTCTTAATATGACAGGAAGTCTCTATGAAATGGATGATTTTGGAGAAGGACAACAACTGCAACTACAGAATTTAATTTTACCTGCCGTGGTATTGGGAATCCGACCCATAGCCGTGATTGTACAATTGGTCCGTTCGGGCATTATCGATGTTATGACGCAAGAGTATATTAAAACCGCTTTTTCCAAAGGGCTGAGTCCGTTTCAAACGGTCTACCGCCATGCAATCAAGAACACCATGAATCCTGTTATAACGGCCATATCAGGTTGGTTTGCATCAATGTTGGCAGGTGCTGTTTTTGTGGAATATATTTTTGGTTGGCGTGGACTAGGAAAAGAAATTGTAACCGCCCTGACCACTCTCGATATTCCTGTTGTTATGGGAGCGGTATTGGTTATTGCAAGCTTATTTACCCTAATCAACATTTTAGTTGATTTTTTATATATGTATATTGATCCTAAAGCAAACCCTTTTAATTAAATAAAATGAGAAAAAAAATCGTTGCCGGTAACTGGAAATTAAACAACAATCAACAAGAAACAACCGCCTTAATTTCTGCCTTAAAGGCGAAAGGGAGTTTTACTGGTGTTGAGGTCAAAGTAGCCCCTACTTCGATTCACCTGGCACAGGCCGTTGCAGAACTGAATGATTCGGCCATTGAGGTTATTGGACAAAACATGCACCAAGCGACCCATGGGGCGTTTACAGGCGAAATTTCTGTGGGAATGCTTCAAAGCATCGGTGTTAATTCTGTTATTCTTGGTCACTCTGAACGACGCGCCTATTTCAATGAAACCGATGAAGCTTTGGCACAAAAGGTAAGTACAGCAGTAGACCACGATATGGAAGTTGTCTTTTGTTTTGGGGAAGAATTAGAAGACCGAAAAGCAGATAATCATTTTGCGGTAGTTGAAGGGCAATTACGCAAGGCGCTATTTGGTCTAAATCCAACAGATTGGAAATATATTGTTCTGGCCTATGAACCCGTTTGGGCCATTGGGACAGGCGAAACAGCTTCTCCTGAACAAGCACAAGAGATGCATGCCTTTATACGAAATTTAGTTGCTGAGGCTTTTGGTGCAGCTATTGCTGAAAATGTTGCTATCTTGTATGGCGGAAGTGTTAAGCCTGCCAATGCGCAAGAAATATTTTCAAAGCCCGATGTAGACGGTGGATTAATTGGTGGTGCAGCGCTTAATGCTGATGATTTTTTTGCAATTGTTCATTCAATATAAATGGCGACAACCTATATTCAATTAAAGTTAACCATTTCTCCACTGGAGAGTGGTCAGGAAATTGCTCTTGCTTTTTTGGGCGAAATGGGCTTTGAAAGCTTTGTAGAAACAGCCCAAGGACTTGAGGCCTATATACCAGAGCAAAGTTGGTTCCCTGACTTGTTGGATGAGTTGTACCCATTGGTTGAAAATGGCTTGGACATTGGGTGGAGTCTAACAGCCATTCCACCAGAAAATTGGAATGCAGTTTGGGAATCCGATTTTCAACCCATCCGAATAGAAAATAAATGCGCTGTTCGAGCAGATTTTCACGCTCCCATTGATGTTCCTTATGAATTGGTTATCACTCCCAAAATGAGTTTTGGTACAGGCCACCATCAAACCACCTATATGATGTTGAATTGCCTTTTAAACCATCCGCCCAAAGACCAGCTAGTTTTGGATATGGGTTGCGGTACTGGTGTGTTGGCTATTTTAGCTGAGAAGCTCGGTGCGGCATCCATCGATGCAATAGATGTAGAGCCATGGTGTTTTGAAAATACAGTCGAAAATATAGCCATGAATGACTGTAAAAAAATCAATGCCATGGAAGGGGACCGAGAGGTGATTCCAGAAAAAAACTATGGAACCATCATTGCCAATATCAATTTAAATGTATTGTTGTTGGACATTCCATTATTTGCAAAGCGGTTGCTTCCAAATGGGAAGCTATTTTTAAGCGGTTTTTATACGCACGATATCCCTGCCATAGAATCTAAGGCCAACCAAAATGGATTGCAAATGGTGGATTACCAAGAAAAAGATAACTGGGTGGCAGCCCATTTTTATAAAAAATAATGGAAGATTTTCCCTTCACAGAAGCGCAAGAAGAAACGGCTGTTTTAACAGCAAATGAACATCGTATTATCTTGCACAACGACGATGTCAATACCTTTGACCATGTCATCAGTTGCTTGGTGCGTATTTGTGATCAAACGCCAGAGCAGGCGGAACAGTGTGCATATATTGTTCATTACAATGGAAAATGTGAAGTTAAAACAGGCTCACTAGAGGATTTAAAACCACGCTGTCTTCGCTTGTTAGATGAAGGTCTTTCAGCAGAATTGGTTTAAATTCATGGCCTAGATTTGTCTAACTCTTGTGCATGACGTACTTTGCGCTCCCGTTCTTTATAAGATAGTATTAATTTTATGAAAAAAAATAGTTTACTCTTGGTTGTTTTGTTGACCATTTCATTAAGCGCACAAAATAATATGAAAAACTCTTTACACCAATTTACCGTTGAAACCCTCGAAGGAAAAACATTTGATTTTTCTAGCCTGAAAGGAAAAAAAATCATGGTAGTCAACACTGCTTCTAAATGTGGCCTAACTCCGCAATACAAAGATTTACAAGCGCTCTACGAGCAATATGGCCAAGATAAGTTTGTGATTGTAGGTTTTCCCGCCAACGACTTTTTAGCACAAGAGCCAGGAACAAACGAAGAAATTGGAGATTTTTGCGAACGCAATTACGGCGTAACTTTTCCTATGATGGCTAAAATAGGTGTTAAAGGAAAAGACATGCACCCCGTGTATGCTTTCTTGACGCAGAAAGAAAAGAATGGCGTGATGGACTCTAAGGTAACTTGGAACTTTCAAAAGTATTTGATCAATGAAGAAGGAGTGTTAGAGAAGGTAATTTCTCCACGAACCTCGCCCGTTGACCCTGAAGTTATTGAGTGGATTACAAAATAGTTTGATGAAAAAAAATCAATTTGATACTCAATGTGTCCATGAGGGACAGTTGAAAGACGAACAGTATAAAGGAGCTATTTCTCCTTTATATATGGCTACGGCCTATTCTTATGAAGAAACGGACCGTTATCCGCGCTACTTCAACACACCCAATCAATTGGGATTGGCCAAGAAGATTGCGGCCCTTGAAGGAGCAGAGGAGGGCCTTATTTTTGGTTCTGGAATGGCGGCCATTTCTACGGCCTTACTTGCTTATTTACACAAAGGGGATCATGTGGTTTTACAAAACGATTTATATGGTGGAACAACAAATTTAGTTGTAGAGCATTTTAATAAATACGGAATAGAATATGCTTTTGCCGATTCCTTAGCTCCCGCTTCTTTTGAAGCGAAGATTCAATCAAACACCAAAGTGATTTATGTGGAAACACCCAGCAATCCCTTGATGAAGATTGTGGATCTAAATTCCATTGCAGCACTTGCAAAAAAACACCAGTTAATCTCCATGATTGACAATACCTTTTCTTCACCTGTTAATCAAAACCCAATTGCTTTTGGGATTGACATTGTTTTGCATTCAGCGACAAAATACCTGGGAGGACATAGCGATATTTTAGCTGGCGCGGTTGCCTGTTCTGCTGCCCATATGGAACGCATATTTTCCATAGCCAAAAGCTTGGGTGGTAACCTAAGCGATATTTCTGCCTGGTTGTTAGAACGAAGCATCAAGACATTGGCCATTCGGGTGAAACAACAAAATGAAAATGCTTTGGCGCTGGCGCACTTTTTAGAAAATCACACCTTAATTTCTAAGGTGTATTACCCAGGTTTACCATCGCATCCAGATCATGCTTTGGCTAAGCAACAAATGCAAGGTTTTACAGGGATGATGTCTTTTGAAGTCGCCGATGGCTTAGATCGGGCTTCTTTCGAAAAAAACCTTACAATAATTCAGCCTGTTGTTAGTCTAGCAGGAGTAGAAAGTACTATTACAATCCCAGCCATAACCTCCCATAAATTGCTTTCTGCAGAAGCTAGAGCCAAGCAAGGTATAACCGATAATTTGGTTCGTTTTTCTGTGGGAATTGAAAGCTTGGAGGATTTAAAGAGGGATTTAGATAACGCTTTAAAAAATGCTTCACATGAAAGTTGACATTCTTGCATTTGGTGCTCACCCAGACGACATTGAATTGGGTTGTGGCGGTAGTATAGCGCTAGCCATAGCCCAAGGCCAAACAGTGGGTATGATAGATCTCACAGCAGGAGAATTGGGAACACGGGGTTCAGCTGAAATCCGCGAGCAAGAAGCCACCAATGCAGCTGCATTACTGGAAGTTTCTTTCCGTAAAAACCTTGGTTTTCGCGACGCTTTTTTTGTCAACGATGAAATGCATCAGCGTACAGTCATCCAACAAATTAGAGCCCATCAGCCCAGCATTGTTTTGTGTAATGCCATTGAGGACCGTCATATTGATCATGGAAAAGGGAGTAAGTTGGTGAGTGATGCTTGCTTTTTGGCTGGTTTGCAAAAAATTGAGACCCAAGATGAGCAAGGAAATTCTCAACTCCCGTGGCGTCCCCTGCAGGTTTATCACTACATTCAATGGAAAGATATTCATCCTGATTTTGTGGTGGACATTTCTGCCCATTTAGAAACCAAAATAGCGGCCATAAAAGCTTATTCTAGTCAGTTCTTCGATCCCAACAGTAAGGAGCCTTCTACTCCCATTAGTAGTCAAAATTTTATTGATAGCGTTCGCTATAGAGCCCAGAACTTAGGACGATTAAGTAATGTAGACGCTGCAGAGGGCTTTACCACTGAACGCAGTCCGCTAATCAATGATTTTAAAAACATCAGATAATTGTGAAACATATTTTTGACGAGCTGAAAAAATAATGTAAATTTGCCGCACAAATGGTGGTTGTAGCTCAGCTGGTTAGAGCGCCTGATTGTGGTTCAGGAGGTCGGCGGTTCGAAACCGCTCTTCCACCCTTATAAATGAGAGAGTTAACGCTTTCTCATTTTTTTTTGGGGTACAACCTGGGGTACAACTTTACCTCATTTACCTACTATTTCACTTCTAAACCTATAATACTCATTTGGCTTAACTATCTGTCCATCAACGAAGTAATGAATCTTTCCGTTTACTACCTTAGTTTTTATTAAGGTTTAGATTGATTACTATTTACAACATCTAAATTATCCTTCAAATTTTAGGAAATTCAATGATAAAGTTTGTCTGTCTGTCTAAGGTAGACAAAACATCATCTATTAATTCTAAACTAAACCATTCTCAACTTATATAAGTAAAGATATTCAATCACAGATTATAGTGTACAAAAAAACGCCCCTGTTAGAGGACGTTCTAATGCTACACAAGTTGAGTATGAAAGCGCCAATGGTTTAGGTTTTATTTTTTCTGTATATCTTTACAGCTTCATAAACACAAGCTAATGCTCCAATAATACTTAAGTACAATACAGTTTTTTTGTATTCAGTCTCATTATAAAATATAAATCCTAGTACTATAAAATTTGAAGCAATTGCGACTTGCATAAAAATTAATGCCTTCCATTTTTTCATTTTAATATTTTTTAATTAGTAACAATACTATAAAAAATTTCCTTAAAATGAGAGTCAAACCTACTTAAGATGCTAAAAACAACTGAACTTAAAGCCGGGAGATACGTCCTTATGTATCTAAAACAAATTTCTCTCTACCCCAATGAAAAGTAGCTCATCCTCATACGATACTTCCGTAGTTTCGCTACTTCGTGATTTAGGTACAACTTAATGAAGAGATAGCTGTAACAGCTTTAACTTCTTTTTAGTATCCATTGAATTACATCTATTAAATTTACAATTCCATCAATTTAGTTTGCTTTTTATACCTTAGTTTTTTAATTTAAAAACATTTATTATGGGCTGGCATAAAAATCTTACTGAAAAAACTTTGAAGTCTTTTGGAATAAGCAATTATTGGGCACTTTGGTTTGCTTTTGTTAAAGGATGTATTATTGGAGGAGCTATTGTTTATTATTCTTTATAAAAGCTTGTAAATAAAGCAACAGGTGAAGTCAAATATTTTGAGAAATACAAATACAAGTTGAAAAGTATTGAATTTTTACCGTT
>CAJQKN010000099.1 GCA_905478905.1 uncultured Flavobacteriaceae bacterium
AGCCTCAGAAAAAGCGGGATGTGTTTTATACTCCCATAAATTAAGCATGCGCTCCTCCGAAGAACCATAGCGCTCTGCCGCACGAATGGTATGAGCCTCGCAATAACGGCAACCGCTTATACTGCTCGATAAATAGGCTAGCTCGCGTTTAAGGGAACTACTTATCCTTCCTTTATTTTCCATCACCGCCTGATTCATTTCAAGAAAAGCAGCTGCAATTCGCGGTCGATGCATCATGGTAAATAAGCTATTGGGAGTAAAGCCAAGCGTCTCTTCATAAAAGGAGGCCATTTCTGTTGCCTCTTTTGTAGCTGTTCGGTCCAAAGGGGAAACGAGTGGTTGTTTCATACGGCAATTTTTCTTCAATATCTTGAAATTATTGCTGCCCAACAACTTTTTACAACCCTAGATTAATCTATGGAAAACACAAAATGTGTGCTCGAACAATACTTCTCATTTTGAAGTAATACAGTAGAAGGGAAATGATCTTGATTGGGACTGTCTGGATAATGTTGCGTTTCTAAACAAAAAGCACTCCGTCTAATAAAGGGAGCGTCTAAATTGTTGGCGGTATACAGTTGCATTCCGGGCAAGGTGGTAAAAACCTCCATCGTTCGCCCAGTGCAAGGGTGATTGACTCGAGCTACCTTTCGCAATCCATGGTCAAAATCATTCAAAGCATAACAATGGTCATAGCCCGATCCCAACCTCAATTGATTATCGTCTGCATCAATAACTTCTCCAATAGTCTTTTCCTTCAAGAAATCAAAAGGGGTATTGCTCACAGCTTTTAGCTCTCCAGTGGGGATCATGTTCATGTTGACAGGAAGAAAATGATCTGCCTCAATCTGCAGCTGATGATCGAGTATTTGTTGGTCAAATTTTCCGGCTAAATTGAAATAACTGTGCTGGGTTAGATTGACAATGGTAGGTGCATCTGTGGTTGCCTCGAAATCTATTTCCAAGCTGTTCGCCTGTGTTAATGTATAGCATACCTTAAAGTGAACATTTCCAGGATAACCTTCTTCCATGGCAGGACTCAAATAGGATAGAATAAGTGAAGAACCTCTTGGTGTTTCCTTAGGTTCAACTTTCCAATTTACCTTGTCTAAACCTCTTCTTCCCCCGTGGAGGTGATTTTCTCCATTGTTAATTGTTAAGGCATATTCTTTGCCAAATAAGCTAAATTTTCCTTGGGAAATACGGTTGGCAAAACGCCCAACGATTGCACCGAAATATGGACTTTTGGTCATGTATTCCTCCAAAGTTGTAAAGCCCAAAACTATGTTTTCTACCTCAGCTTCCCTATCGGGTACCAGCAGTTTGGAAATGATTCCTCCATAGGAAAGGATTTCAACCTGTACTCCACGAGGATTCGATAAAGTATAAGCGGAAACTTCTTCTCCGTTGGCCAAGCGACCAAAATGATTTTTTAAGCAGGTATTCATGATTGGAATCGTGAAGTATAAAAGTAGCAGAATTTATTTCTAACCCATAAAAAAAGCGATGAAAAGGCTCATCGCTTTAAGGTCAATCTAATGAAATATTAGGCTTGGGCCTTGAAGGCTTTTAGTTTTTCGATCAATTGAGGAACAACTTCAAAGGCATCGCCAACAATTCCATAATCGGCTGCTTTAAAGAAAGGAGCTTCAGGATCGCTGTTAATGACAACCTTCACTTTTGAAGAGTTGATCCCTGCTAAGTGCTGAATTGCTCCAGAAACACCAATGGCAATATATAAATTGGACGCAACAGGTTTCCCCGTTTGTCCAACGTGTTCACTATGTGGTCGCCAACCCATGTCCGAAACAGGTTTAGAACAGGCTGTTGCAGCACCTAAAACCGCTGCAAGGTCTTCTATCATGTGCCAGTTTTCTGGGCCTTTCAAGCCTCGCCCACCCGAAACAACAACTTCAGCATCGGCAATGGTTACCTTGTCGGTTGCTTTATCAACGGACTCAACAGTTACAGTTGAAGAAGCTAAATCTGCTTCAAATGCTTCGACTGTACATGAAACACTATTTTCAATGCTACCGAAAGCATTATTGGAAACCCCAATAATTTTTATGTCAGAGCTAATCTCAGAGGTAGTAAACGCCTTGTTGGTAAAGACAGAACGCTTAACGGTAAATGGTGCCAAACTGCTTGGAGCACTAACAACATTGGTTGCATAGCCCGCAGACAAACCAACGGCCACAAGAGGCGTTAGATAGCGGCTATCCGCACTTGAACTTACAACAACTACTTTTGCGCCGATTTGTTCGGCAGCTTGTTGAATTCCACTGGCATATATCTTTGCATCAAAATTACCCTCACAGGCAATGTTCATGACTTTGGTTATTCCGTAGTTTCCCAAAACATCCGCATCGCTTGCATTATAGCTAACTGCGACAACTTCACACCCCATTTGATCTGCGACGGCTTTTCCATAGGAAGCCACTTCAAAGGCTACCTTTTTTACTTTTCCTCCTTCTGTTTCGGCATAGATTAATACAGACATCTTCTATTTTTTTAGGTTAAATTACGTTTGCTTCGTTATGCAATAGGTTGATTAATTCATCAATATTTTCAGCGTCTACCAATTTCACCTCTCCTTTAGGTGCAGGTTTCTCGTAGTTGATGTTTACCGCTTTGGTTGCGGCTCCAATTGGTTCAATTACGTTCAACGGTTTTTTACGTGCCATCATTATCCCACGCATATTGGGTATTTTTAAATCACTTTCTTCTACCAATCCTTTCTGCCCTCCAATAATCAAAGGTAGGCTTGTAGTAACGGTTTCTTTACCGCCGTCTATTTCTCGAACAGCCGTGGCTTTGTCGCCATTAATCTCAAGACTAACACAATTGTTTACATAACTGGCATCAATCATTGCTGCAATCATTCCAGGAACCATTCCACCATTGTAGTCAATCGATTCACGACCTGCAATGATGAGATCATATCCTCCCGATTGGATGACCGCTACAATCTCTTGGGCAACTTGGCTTGCCTCCAGGGCTTCGGTATTTACACGAATAGCAGTATCTGCTCCAATGGCCAACGCTTTTCTCAAGGTTGATTCTGTTTCAGCACCACCGACGTTAATTACGTCGACTTCGGCTCCATCTTTTTCCTTGAACCACATAGCGCGAGTTAATCCAAACTCGTCATTTGGATTGATGATGTATTGTACTCCATTGGTGTCAAATTTTGTATCACTCTCAACAAAGTTAATTTTCGATGTAGTATCGGGCACGTGGCTAATGCATACTAAAATTTTCATATCCTTTTTGTTTCGATTAATGCGTTTAGGTTGAATAATCAAATGTAAACTATTATTCTTGCATAATAAAACTCTGTACTTTATTTTTTTTGAGTTAAATTAAATTGAACAAATTGTTGTAAATACAACTTTAGTCCTTCTCATTTGATAAACTTTCCACCAAAACAGCACCTACAATCAATGTTCCTCCTACATAGACTCCCCAATGGGGAATTTCATTCAAGAAAATGTAAGCGATCAGTATACCATAAAGCGGCTGAACGCTCGCTATAATACTGGCAGAAGTAACTGAAAAACGGCTGAGACTATACAAAAACAAACTGTGTCCAATGACCGTTGTGAAGAGCGCTAAAAACACCAATGCCGTCCAAAACGGAAGGCTAATGGCTATTGCATTTTCGGAAAGGAAAGGAGAAAAACAGAATGCAATAATGACAACTTGCGCAAGCATTTGCTGACTCCCATTATTGGAAGCGCTTGCCTTTTTCATTAGTATGTTTCTAACAGCATAGCAAAGAGCCGAAAAAACACCCAAAGCAATGGCGGGCCCATTGGTTTTTGCAAGCTCAAAAGATGGGACTAAAAAGTAAATCCCAAGCAGAGTAAGACCACCTAGGAAAATGTGCTTTTTATTGAATTTGGTTTTGAAAAACAAAGGTTCTAGAAAGGCAGTAATAACAGGAAAAGTAAAAAGAGAAAGCATTCCCACAGCCACATTAGACCACTGCAATGAATAAAAATAAGTAACCCAATGGGTTCCCATTAGAATTCCAGCAAGTACAATAGAAGTGTTCCATTGGAATGAGGTTTTTATGCTTTGCTTGGTCGCCCATAGAAAAAGAATCAGAAAAGGAATGGCCAAAATACTCCGCCAAAAAATGGTCAATTCTGGGGGAAGATCAATCCATTTCCCCAATGCACCCGAAGTGCCAATAAATAACAAACTCAGGTTTAACCAAAAATAATCGGAAGGAGTGTTCTTCACCTAGCTTGTTTGTTTAAAAAGTCATTGGTCGCGGATTTCTTGGATCATCTCGATAGTCATAAAATCCGCTTTTTGACTTTAGCCCTAGTTTCCCTGCAGCAACCATGTTTTTCAACAATGGACAGGGAGCATATTTATCTTTCCCAAACCCTTGGTGGAGCACCTCTAGTATAGAAAGGCAAACATCTAGACCAATAAAATCGGCGAGGCGTAAAGGACCCATTGGGTGGGCCATGCCCAACTTCATTATTTCATCGATGGAAGCGACATCTGCTACACCTTGAAATAGGGTTTCAATGGCCTCATTTATCATGGGCAGCAAAATCCGATTCGCCACAAAGCCAGGATAATCTGCTGCGATAAGTGGTACTTTTTCAATTTGTTTTGTCAAGGCTTCAATCTTTGCCAAAGTACTTGAACTGGTAATGTGTCCTTTAATAACTTCTACCAAACGCATCACCGGAACTGGATTCATAAAATGCATCCCAATTACATTTTCTGGTCGTTTGGTGTAGGAAGCCAAGCTAGTTATTGATATGGAGGAGGTGTTAGACGCTAGAATACAATGCTCAGGAGCCCATTGATCTAGTTGTTCAAAAATTTTCTTTTTTACAGCACTGTTTTCTGAGGCAGCCTCTACAATTAAATCTGCCTTAGCTACAGCTTTTTGGAGTTCTGTTAGAAATGAAATTCTGTCTAAGGTAGCATTTTTATCTGCTATGGTAAGCAGTTCTTTCTTGACCTGTCGATCTAGATTGTTTGCGATTTTATGGCGGGCATTGTCTAGTGCTTCTTGGGTCAAATCAACCAAAGAAACCTTCAGCCCATACTGGGCAAAACAATGGGCTATCCCGCTTCCCATTGTGCCGCTTCCAATAACTGTAATGTTCTTCATATTCATCAGTATTAACCCAAAGATAGTTGTAATTTCATCAAAAAAAAGGCAGTGACCCAAGTTGATGTTGGAAATTTGCCCTAACTTTAAAATGATTATGGAGAACAAAAGTCTTTCGATGTCGTTTCTGGCTCAAACTACCGATGCAAATTATCATGGAAATGTACACGGAGGAAAAGTAATGAAATGGATTGATGAAGTGGCTTATGCTTTGGCAGTTCGTTATGCGCGAAAGAATTGTGTCACCAAATTTGTCGATGATATTGAATTTTTAGCGGCAATACACATTGGCGATTTGGTTTTTCTAACGGCCACCATGCTGCATGTTGGAAATACATCCATGCGCATAAAGGTTGAGGTCTCTAGTGAAAACCTTATTGATCAAACACTAAAAAATAACTGTGCCTGTGAAATTGTCTTTGTCGCTATTGACAGCCACGGAAAGAAAACAACTATTTAAAACTATATATTATGATTTGGCTTTATCGTCTTTTAATTGTGCTGGTTTCTGGCACCGTCTTTAATGTTTGGTTATTACGCCTTCGCAACGCTACTCCCTATAGAGGCGGGGCTGCGACAAATCTACAAGAAGAATTTTTAGCCTATGGCTTAAATGAAACTGTTTTTTACCTCATTGGAGGAGTAAAACTGTTGGCTGCACTTGGTCTATTAATCGGATTAAAGGTTCCTCAAACTGTAAAACCATCGGCTCAAATTATTGCTGCTCTGATGCTCGGAGCAATTGGTATGCATTTTAAAATTGCAGATCCTATTGTGCGTAGTTTACCCGCCCTGGCCATGTTAGGCATGTGTTTGGGTATTCTTCGTTTAAACAAAAAAGCTCAGGGGCGATAATAATTTCTTAGCGGTTAATTCGGTACAGTTTTAATCCTGTTGTATCTTTGAAAAATGAACACAACTATTGCTTCACTCGTTAAAAATTTACCCCTAAAAGACATTGGAGAAGGGCGTAAAAAGGAACTCCAGAGTTTCATCGAATACCTAAAAGAAAAAAAAGCAAATAATCAACCACTTCATTTAAATTTTATTTGCACCCATAATTCAAGAAGAAGCCAGTTTTCGCAACTTTGGGCCAAGGCAATGGCATATTACCACGGTCATGACTGCGCTACCTATTCGGGTGGAGTAGAAGTCACGGCATGCAATGAAAGGGTTATTCAAACCCTAATTAAACAGGGTTTTTCGATTAGACAAGAGGGGGCAAAGCAAAACCCTCACTATCAAATTGAACTAGAGGGTATTCCGTTAGGCACTTTTTTTTCCAAACTTTTTGATGATCCTAGTAGCCCAAATGCTGGTTTTGCAGCAATAATGACCTGTGCCCATGCCGATGAAAACTGCCCTTTTATCGCTGGAGCAGAAAGACGTATTCCCGTTCGCTATGAAGACCCAAAAGCCTTTGATGATACGCCCGAAGAAGCAGCAGCTTATCTGGCTAAGTCCATTGAAATTGCTACGGAAATGCACTATGTTTTTTCTTGTCTATGATAACCATCTTTATATAATGAAAAAAGTAAGTATATTCTTTTGCTTGGGCTTCCTACTCATTGGATGTGTAGAAGATGAAAGGTGTGGTGATATTATTGATAAAATTTCGCAAGACGGGCGTTACTTTTTTATTTTCGACCCTAATTCAAACATAAATCTAACGGCTAATTCCAATGATATAGAAGGTCGTTTGCCCGACAACCAATTGAGCGGGGAGGTTTCTCAAGCCATTTACAATCAGTTTTCTATTGGTGAAGAGTATTGTCAATAAAAGACTACTTTCATCTTTACGTTATAGACTATTACAAGCCTTCCAGCATCCATTCATAGGTGTCTGTAAGAAAATTGATGTAGTTTTCATTAAAACCTTCTTCTGTTTTAAATGCACGAATATAGCGTTCGTTTACTGGTACTGGAATAGTGATTTTCTTTGATTGATTTGGGTGAATGATACTCACCTGAATAAAAAAAGAGGAGACCATATAAGGGTTTTGTTGTAAACGGACCAAGGCATAGCGAAGCACATCGATTGGCCATTTTTGCGCTTCAAAACTCAAGCGCATTTGATCTATTTCTTCTACAGCAGGTGCAAAGGCAAGTTCCGATTCTATGCTAATTTCATAAGGAGTCAGTAAATCGATTTGGGCTGAGGTTTCGATGACCGAAAAAAACAAAAGACAGAGTAAAAACTTTTTCATGGAATAATCGATTTAGACTTGCCTAAGTTAGCTGTTTTTCCTTTAAAATTAATAGCTTAAATAAATCCATCCATCTTTTATTGGGCTTCCATCCCCGAGATCAATTCGGAAGTAGTAAGAGCCTACTGGAAGTAATTCTCCTGTTTTTTCATAGACCCCTCCCCAATCATTTTGGTAGTTTCGTTTCTCAAAAACCAACCGACCATTTCGGTTATAAATGCGAACCATAGAATTAGGGTAGTTTACTAAATTTATTACTTCCCAAGTTGCTTCTGGACCATCAATTGTTGGAGTTAATACTTCAGATATAAAGATTTCATTGTCGTTAAAACCATCGCCATTATCGTCTGTATCAATAAAATCAGCTAAACCGTCTTGATCTTTGTCACTGGGCTGGCTAAACGCATCTAGTGGATCACTTCCCCCTTGAATTTCTACACTATCGGGATAACCATCACCGTCATCGTCTAGGTCGGTTGTGTCGCCAATACCATCCCCATCAGTATCCAAATTTTCATTTGGATTTAAAGGAAATGCATCTAGGGCATCTTCTATTCCATCATTGTCGTCATCGTTATCGGCATTGTTTCCAACACCATCATTGTCTGTGTCGTATTGTTCTTGTGGATCCAACGGGAATGAATCGAAAGTAAGGGTTACTTGGCCTGAACCTACAAGGCCTAAATCAACGACCAATTGAATGTCATTTACACCATCACCATCATCGTCTTCGTCAGCATTATTTCCAATACCATCTCCGTCGGTATCAATTGATTCTGTTGCATCTAGTGGGAAAGCATCATCATCATCTACAATTCCATCACCATCATCATCGGTATCTTGATTGTCTGGAGTTCCATCACCATCTGTATCACGTTGTTCTGTTTCATCCAAGGGATATTCATCTAGATCATCTGTGACGCCATCATCATCCGAGTCAGCGTCCAACGGATCGGTACCATCTGTTATTTCTTGGGTGTCCTCAACACCATCGTTGTCATCATCGGGATCGGTATTGTTCCCTATACCATCGCCATCGGTGTCGGTATCTTCCGTGGGATCAAGAGGAAATGCATCCTCGCTGTCTATGATCCCGTCATCGTCTGAATCTGTATCCAACGGATCGGTACCCTCGGTTATTTCTTGAGCATCCTCAACACCATCGTTGTCATCATCCGGATCGGTATTGTTCCCTATTCCGTCGCCATCGGTATCAGTGTCTTCGGTGGGGTCAAGAGGAAATGCATCTTCGCTGTCTATGACCCCGTCATCGTCTGAATCTGTATCCAACGGATCGGTACCCTCGGTTATTTCTTGAGCATCCTCAACACCATCGTTGTCATCATCAGTGTCGGTATTGTTCCCTATACCATCGCCATCGGTGTCGGTATCTTCGG
>CAJQKN010000100.1 GCA_905478905.1 uncultured Flavobacteriaceae bacterium
TCGTATTCAAATCGCGCACGTTTGTTTTGTATGTTGATTTTCTTTTGCACGCTGCAAAGGTAGTACTTATCTATTACGAAGCTTGCTTGCTGTTTCTGAAAATAAATTGGTTTTCAAAATAATCCAGCAAGATCTCTTTTTCTTTTGAAATGGATTCTTCTAAAATCGCCTTACTCAAAGGGTTGAGAAGGTGTTGCTGCAAGGTTCTTTTAACTGGACGTCCACCATATTGTGGGTCAAAGCCTAAAACAGTTAGTTGATCAATAGCAGCGTCTGTAGCTGCTAGCGTTATCTCCTGATCAGCTAGTCGCTTTTTGATGAGATCCAGTTGAAGTCTTACGATTTTATTAATTTCCAATTTTGTAAGAGGAGAGAATAAAACAATGTCGTCAATTCGATTTAAGAATTCTGGGCGAACTTGTCTTTTCAGCAGTTCCATTACTTTCTCTTTAGCAACTCTTTCAGCTTCCGAGAATTTAGGGTTATTTTCAAAAGCTGTCTGAATTTCATGACTACCCATATTGCTGGTCATGATGACTATGCTATTTTTAAAGTCTGCTAATCGTCCTTTATTATCCGTAAGTCTTCCTTCGTCTAATACTTGGAGAAGTATGTTGAACGTGTCAGGATGTGCTTTTTCGATTTCGTCCAAAAGTATGACCGAATAGGGTTTTCGTCTCACCGCCTCCGTTAGCTGTCCACCTTCATCATAGCCCACATATCCAGGAGGAGCACCTACCAAACGACTAACTGCATGGCGCTCTTGATATTCACTCATATCAATGCGAGTGATGTTATTTTCGTCATCAAAAAGAGTTTCGGCCAATGCCTTGGCTAATTCGGTTTTTCCTACACCCGTTGTACCCAAAAAGAGGAAACTACCAACGGGTCGATTGCTATCTTGAAGTCCAGCCCGTGAACGTCTAATGGCATTGCTCACTGCAACAACTGCTTTTTCTTGTCCAATCAGTCTTTTGTGAAGTTGGTCTTCCAAGTGCAGTAGTTTGATTTTGTCTGTTTGTAACATCTTACTCACAGGAATTCCGGTCCATTTGGCGACTACTTCTGCAATATCATCATAGGTAACCTCCTCTTTGATGAGTGTTTCACCTGTTTGGGACTTGGCAACATCTTTTTGCAATGCATCAATCTTTGCTTCTGCTTCTTGAAGTTTCCCATATCGTATTTCAGCAACAAGGCCATAATCTCCTTCACGTTCTGCACGATCTGCTTGTGATTTTAGCTTTTCAATTTCTAGTTTCGTCTGTTGGACCGCATCAATGCTTTCTTTTTCATTACTCCATTGCGCAAAAATGGTATTGCGCTTTTCTTTCAATTCACTCAGTTCTTTTCCAAGTGATAAAATTTTTGACGAATCCTTTTCTCTTTGGATAGCCACTAATTCAATTTCAATTTGTCGGATTTTTCGATCCAACGAATCCAGTTCTTCGGGTTTAGAATTGATCTCCATTCGAAGCTTAGCTGCCGCTTCATCCATCAGATCGATTGCTTTATCGGGTAAAAATCGATTGGTTATATAACGATTGGAAAGGCTAACCGCACCAATGACAGCTTCGTCTTTTATGCGAACTTTGTGGTGCGATTCGTATTTGTCTTTGATTCCCCGTAAAATAGAGATCGCACTTTCGGTATCTGGTTCATCAACAATTACCTTTTGAAAACGGCGTTCAAGTGCCTTGTCTTTCTCAAAATACTTTTGATACTCGTCTAGCGTGGTAGCCCCAATCGCGCGGAGTTCCCCTCGTGCCAGCGCAGGTTTTAAAATATTGGCAGCATCCATTGCACCTTCTCCACCGCCTGCACCAACCAGCGTATGAATTTCGTCAATGAATAGCACTAAATCTCCATCGCTTTGCGTTACTTCTTTGATGACACTTTTTAAACGCTCTTCAAATTCCCCTTTGTATTTTGCTCCCGCAATCAATGCCCCCATATCTAGTGCAAAAAATTGCTTTTCTTTCAGGTTTTCTGGCACATCTCCATCGATAATTCGATGGGCTAACCCTTCGACAATTGCCGTTTTTCCTGTTCCTGGTTCACCCACCAAAATAGGGTTATTTTTGGTTCTTCGACTAAGGATTTGAAGTAGACGGCGAATTTCTTCATCTCTTCCTATAACAGGATCTAGTTTACCCTCTTCAGCAGATTTGTTGAGATTGATTGCATATTTATCTAGCGCATTAAAATTATTTTCTGCTCCAGCCGAAGTGATTTTTTCTCCTTTGCGTAGTTCCTGTAGTGCTTTTTCCAACTCTTTTTTTGTAAGCCCTTGATCTTTAAGCATTTTGCCCACTTTGCTGTCCGATAGAAATAGGGCTACAAACAAATGTTCGGTAGCGACAAATTCATCCTTTTGCTTTTTAGCGATATTGTTTGCCTGTAAAAGTGTTTGTGAGGCATTTGAGGATAGCATTTGTTGTCCTCCCTCTACTTTTGCATAATGGTTTAACACGCTTTCGTTGAGTTGCTTGATTAACCCAAAATTCAATTGCAGTTTTTTGAATAGATAGGGGAGTACGTTCTCATCTACCTCCAAGAGCCCCTGGAATAGATGTTCGTTTTCGATTTGTTGGTGTCCACGGTCAAAGGCGAGTTGTTGTGCAAATTGAACAACCTCTTGCGATTTTAGGGTGAAATTATTTAGATTCATGGCATTTTTTATT
>CAJQKN010000101.1 GCA_905478905.1 uncultured Flavobacteriaceae bacterium
GAAAAGATGCTGAATCAGGTTTAGCATGACAGAGGAGTTCAACATGACAAGACCCCTGTCACCCTGAACGTGATTCAGGGACTCCACAAGCGCTTGTCCGATTTTGAACAAAAAAAAAGCCCGTACACGATTACAGGCTTCTCTACAATGGACAAACTGTCCAAACTATTATTAATTTTAGTTTAGTCGAGTGCTAAACGAGCAAAGGCAGTAACTTCTAATGAAGCGTCTACAGATTTGATGTATTGACTTACTGATTGTTTGCTGTCTTTAATATAATCTTGGTTCACCAAGGTATTATCTTTGAAGAAACGTTTGATTTTCCCTTTGGCAATATTGTCTAACATTGCTTCTGGTTTTCCTTCTTGACGCAATTGATCTTTAGCAATTTCAATTTCTTTTTCAATGACAGAAGCATCTACTCCGTCTTCGTTTAAGGCAATTGGATTCATTGCAGCAGCTTGCATGGCAACATTCTTAGCTGCTTCGGCAGCTCCGTCAACAGCAGCAGAAAGACCTACTAAAGTTGCGATTCTGTTCCCCGCGTGAATGTAGTGACCAACAAAAGGGCCTTCAATACGTTTGAAACCACCGATTTCAATTTTCTCTCCAATTACACCCGTTTGCTCTGTTAATTTATCTGCGATTGTCATTCCACCAAAGTCAGCTGCTAAAAGATCTTCTAAACTTGCCTTTTCTATGGCGATGTCCAAAATTTGGTTTGCAAGTGCCAGGTAACTGTCATTTTTTCCGACAAAATCAGTTTCACAGTTAACAGAAACCACTACTCCAACAGTGTTATCTGCATTAACTTTAGCCAAAACAGCTCCTTCACCTGAATTACGGTCGGCACGATTGGCAGCAACTTTTTGTCCTTTCTTACGTAAATTCTCAACCGCTTTGTCAAAGTCTCCTTCTGCTTCGACGAGGGCTTTTTTACAGTCCATCATTCCAGCTCCTGTGGCCTGACGTAATTTATTTACTTCTGATGCAGTAATTTTCATAATATATTGATTGTAACGTTGAAAACTAGGAAATGGCTCCGATTAAAAGCTATTCCCTAGCTTTGCTTAAGGTTGTTTTATTTGAATTTATTATTTATGCTTCGGCAGGGGTATCCCCTTCTTTTGCAGGTGCAGCTTCCTCAGCTTCTGAAACAGTTTCTTCTACCACTGGTGCAGTTTTTTCTACCACTGGTGCAGCTTCTTCAACTACTGGAGCAGCTTCTTCAACCACTGGTGCAGCGATCTCTGCGGCTGGCACTTCAGTTGCAGGAGCATCTTGTCCTTTGTTTTCAGCATCTTTTTCAGACTGTCGGGTGGTTAAACCTTCGCTTACGGCTTCGGTAACAATGCTTAAGATTTTATCAATTGATTTTGAGGCATCATCATTGGAAGGAATGACGAAGTCTACATCGCGAGGATCAGAATTGGTGTCAACCATGGCAAAGATTGGAATTTTCAATTTTTGCGCTTCTTTGATGGCAATGTGCTCACGCTTAATATCGACTACAAAAAGGGCACCGGGTAAACGAGTCATATCAGTAATTGAACCTAAGTTTTTTTCTAACTTGGCTCGTAAACGGCTTACCTGTAGTTTTTCTTTCTTAGAAAGTGTTTCAAAGGTGCCGTCTTTCTTCATGCGATCGATGGCTGCCATTTTCTTAACTGCTTTGCGAATGGTGACAAAGTTGGTCAACATTCCACCGGGCCAACGCTCAGTAATGTAGGGCATTTTTGCCTCTGCAGCTTTTGTGGATACAATGTCTTTGGCTTGTTTCTTGGTTGCAACAAAAAGGATTTTACGTCCAGAAGCAGCGATTTTCTTCATTGCTTCAGCCGCTTCGTCTACTTTTGCAGCAGTTTTGTACAAGTTAATGATGTGGATTCCGTTACGCTCCATATAGATATAGGGCGCCATGTTAGGATTCCATTTTCGGGTCAAGTGACCGAAGTGTACGCCTGCATTGAGCAGGTCTTTTACGTCTGTGTTTGCCATTTTTGGTTAGTTTACGTTCCGTAGTTAGCAATCATCAAGTGGCCGTAAAAACGGGCCTTGACAATTTAGATGCTAAACTAAATCTCAGCGAGCTGAGTGGGCAACGGGTTAAAAAATATATGAACAACTCCTTTTTGATAAAAGAAGCAAAAAATATTAACGTTTTGAGAATTGGAATTTCTTACGGGCTTTCTTCTGTCCGAATTTTTTCCGTTCTACCATGCGTGGATCACGAGTCAATAGACCTTCTGGCTTTAAAACCAAACGGTGCTCTTCGTCAATTTTACAAAGTGCACGTGAAATAGCTAAACGAACGGCTTCTGCTTGTCCGTTTATTCCTCCACCAACAACAGTTACTTTAAGGTTGTAATTTCCTTGTGTTTCTGTTAGGGCAAAAGGCTGCTGGATTTTGTATTGTAATGTAGGGGTTGGAAAATAGGTTTCGTACCCTTTTTTGTTTACTGTAATTTCTCCTTTTCCTTCAGATAAGAAAATACGAGCGACAGATGTCTTGCGACGACCGATGGTGTGAATTACGTCCATTAGTTGAATTTATTAAGTTGAATGGTGGTCGGGTTTAAACCTGCATGGCTGTGCTCCGATCCATTGAATACTTTTAAGTTTTTGAAGAGAACTGCCCCTAATTTATTTTTAGGCAACATTCCGCGAACGGCATTCTCTACCAAACGTGAAGGGCTTTTTGCATATAACTGCTCAGCGCTCAAGGCACGTTGTCCACCAGGATATCCTGTGTGGCGCAAATAGATTTTTTGTTTCCACTTCTCCCCGCTCAACTGGATTTGCTCCGCGTTGATTACGATTACATTATCGCCACAGTCAACATGTGGTGTATAATTGGGTTTGTGCTTTCCTCGAATAAGTTTTGCAACTTCAGAGGCCATTCTTCCTAAAGGCATTCCAGCAACGTCTACAACTAACCATTGTTTATCAACAGTGTTGGCATTGGCTGAGATGGTTTTATAACTTAATGTATCCACAATAAATTGTTTTATCTAGTATTTTTCCCTCATTAAGGGGCTGCAAATGTAATACAATAATTTTTGAATGACAATAACTCTTTAAAGAATTATCTGATTAAGAATGATTCAATTAGAAATTGGTAATTGCCTATTTATTGTGGTCTTGTAGACTTTGCTTAAAATGGAAGATCGTCTTCTACTTCATTGTTGGTTTCTGGAGCAGCTTCAAATGACGAAGCAGGAGGCATTGGAGGCATGTCGGAAGGTCCAGCGTTGGCAGCAGTAGTTGCCTCAATGCGCCACCCTTGCACAGAGTTAAAGTACTTGGTCTCTCCCTGCGGGTTTACCCATTCGCGCCCTCGTAAATTGATTCCGATTTTTACGCTCTGTCCCAGTTGAAAACTGTTGAGTAAATCACATTTATCTTGTACAAATTCCACTAAGATATGTTGAGGGTATTGTTCCTCTGTGGTGACGACAACCTCACGCTTACGAAATCCATTTGATCCGTAGGTTTTTGTCTCGTCTAACCATTTAATTTTTCCTACTACTTCCATGACTTTTTATTTAAAAATCAAAAATACGGAATCCATTGAGAATGACGAATAAATTAATTCCTAATTTAAAAAGATCTCCTAGTGCAATCGATTGACCAAGAACCTTAGTTCGAGGTCTCAATAATATTCGGTACCTTGAAGCGTTAAGTAAAAAGTGGTGTTTCGATCCTTTCAATCTTTGTGGAAAAACTGGGGGCTCTTAGGGGCTTTTGCCATTGTTAGCCTGATTTTGTGGAATACCTACATTCTTTTTCAGGTTGTCAAAAAAGAGGAACGAACCAAAATGGAACTTTGGGCAACAGCACAAAAGGAGTTGGTCGAAAGCAATGATCTTAGTCGAGACTACGGATCGCTTAGCTTTGATGTATTGCAAAAAATTGGCGTTACACCCATGATTCAGGTCACTGAAAAAGGAAAAATCATTGATTACAGAAATATTGAATGGAATAGTCAAGAAGATCCGGACTCTCTGGAGCTATACGCTATATTGGCTAAACTAAAAAAAGAAAATGACCCCATCCCAATCGTGTATAAAGATATCATCAATCAGAATTTATATTACGGAGACTCTCTCTTGTTGGTGAAGTTACAATATTACCCCTTGGCCCTACTCTTGATTATTCTTCTCTTTGGTGGTCTGCTCTATTTTTTCTTTCAAACCAACAAAGCCGCTGAACAAAACCGCTTATGGGCTGGAATGGCCAAGGAGACTGCCCATCAAATTGGAACACCACTCAGCTCCCTTATGGGGTGGATCGATCTCTTGAAAGAGCAAAACATTGCCCCTGCTTCTATCGAAGAAATGCAGAAAGACATCGAACGCCTCGAGGTGATTACGGAACGGTTTTCAAAAGTTGGGTCGCTACCTGAATTGGAATTAAAAGATGTCGTTCAAATCACAAAAGATACCATTCGTTACCTCCAGCAACGAACCGGTAAACAAATTCAATGGTATGTTGAACTCCCCAAAAAAGAAATTCTACTTCCACTCAATGCTTCTCTTTTAAGCTGGACGATGGAGAATCTGGTGAAAAACGGCTTGGATTCCATGAAGGGAATTGGAAGATTGCAACTACAATTGCTTGAATTTGACAACGAAGTTCACTTTTTGGTAAAAGATGAAGGTAGTGGAATCGCTCCCGAAAACCTCAAGAAAATATTCCAGCCAGGCTTTACCACTAAAACAAGAGGATGGGGGTTAGGTCTTTCACTTGCTCATCGAATTATACGAGAATACCACAATGGCTCCATCAAGGTCAAAGAGAGTAAACTGGGAAAAGGCACCACCTTTGAAATTATTTTGCCTAAATAGAATCGTCGACTCTAAACTCTCACGCGGAACATGCTAAGTCCTAAATTAATTAAGCTAGATTCTCCGCTATTCTTTTTGCCAAGCCTTGCATGGCCATAGGATCAAGTTGCACTTTTTTACCAAAGGTGACGTCTTCCATTGCGTTTAATGGAATCAAATGTACATGTGCGTGAGGTACTTCCAGTCCTATTACGGACATGGCAATGCGTTGACAAGGAACTGTTTTTTTGAGTGCTTGAGCTACTTTTCGGGAAAAAAGCATGAGTGCCGCATAATCTTCCTTAGACAGGTCGAACAATTGATCAACTTCTGTTTTTGGGATACAGAGGGTATGCCCTTCAGCATTTGGATTTATATCCAAAAAGGCCAAATGTTTTTCGTCTTCCGCAATGCGATAGCAGGGAATTTCACCAGCAATAATTTTACTGAAGATACTGGCCATCAGGAACGTTTGATGGAAATAATTTCCAATTGAATGGTTCCACTGGGAACTTGTATTTCGGCAATATCTCCAACTTTTTTTCCAAGCATTCCTTTTCCTATGGGCGAATCGACAGAAATTTTTCCCGAAGCCAAGTCTGCTTCACTTTGCGCAACAAGGGTATAGGTCATTTGCATTCCATTGGCTTTGTTCTTTACCTCAACGGTGGAGAGTACCAACACCTTGGAATTATCCAATGCAGCTTCATCTATCAAGCGAGCATTAGAAAGCGTTTCTTCCATTTTGGAAATACGCAATTCCAATAAGCCTTGGGCTTCTTTGGCAGCGTCATATTCAGCATTTTCACTCAAATCGCCTTTATCGCGGGCTTCCGCAATGGCATCTGAGGCTTTGGGGCGTTCAACATCTTTCAAATGGTTGAGCTCGTCTCTCAATTTTTTTAACCCTTCTTCGGTGTAATAAGATACTTTACTCATGATCTTTTCGTTTAAATAGCATAAAAAACCCTCCAATAACAGGGAAGGCTAAGTTACAAAGATATAAAAATGAATAGTATTGCAACATTATCGTCCAGAAAGAAACAGTTGATTCTAATTGGGCTAATGCTTGCTTTGTCCTGTGGTAAAAATGATTTGGAACGAAATCCCTTCCTCCCCGATTTAAGGTTTTCCCTTCCTGTTAATCTCAATTTACCACAATATGACAACCTTCGTTTTGCCGGTGGCACAATTTTATTGCCCAACGCAGGACACAAAGGAATTCATTTATTTAACCTCAACGGCTCAAGCTATTTAGCCTGGGAAGCCAGCTGTCCCAATCATTTGCCCTCAAGTTGTTCCCAAACCCAATTGGTAGGAGTTCTCGCCGAGTGCCCCTGCGAAGACTATCGATACAGTTTGGCTACTGGACAATTACTCAATCCACCCAAGGGAGCTACAGACATCTATTCCTTGATCATGTATACTGTTGATGTGCGAGGAAACAACCTAGTTATTTCCAATTGACAAATCACACTTCCTGCCCATTAATAGCATGTACCAGAATTTTTCTGTCTAAAAGGTGAAGCTCGCTCCCAGTAAAAAGTTGATGCCTGCCTGGGGGTAATAGCCCACTCCTTCAATGGTAGTGGTTTGGTTGGGAACAGACCAACTGTCATCATAGGTGAAAAAATAGCCGTTGGTTTCAACAACGCTGTTGAACACATTATTGATCAATAAGGAAAAGTCAATGGCTTTTACCCACCCCAATGCCCCAATTGCATAACGAATGTTTAGGTCATTGATAAAATAGGCAGCTAATTTGGATAAATCAGCATCTATATTCCCCAGGTATTGTTCGCCAACATACTTGGACAACAAGCCAATTTGAAACTGTGTTGAGGGAGCATACACTAAATTACTTCCGCCAATAATCGATGGGGAATAGGAAATGTTCGTATCCCCTAGATTTTGGACTTGTCCATCGCGCTGAAATGAAAAAGAGCGGTTCTTGTTGCGACTAAGACTAAGGTTGGGCTGCCATAGCAATTGGCTACTAAGAGCAATAGACACCTCAGCTTCTATGCCCAAACGATAGCTGTTTCCCACATTTTGACGAATTGGCGCGCCAACATTATCCAATTCTCCTGTTAACACCAGTTGATCTTTATAACCCATATAATAAAGATTTGCGCTCCATTTTGTTTTCTTCCCAGAAGAGCGGTAACCTAGTTCAAAATCGTTGAGTACCTCAGGACGTGGACTACCGTTTTCGTAGTCCGATCGATTGGGTTCGCGTTGCGCCTTAGCATAGGAAGCATACAATTGAGTATTCTCATCAGCATGAAAGGTGATTCCCATTTTTGGATTGATGAAATTAAATTCGTCTTCAATGCCAATATTCCCCAATTCATCGAGGCTGCCCCTTGCGGTATAATTGACTCGTCGGTATTGAAGATCGGCATAGGCTGTGAAAGAATCCCCTAA
>CAJQKN010000102.1 GCA_905478905.1 uncultured Flavobacteriaceae bacterium
ATACCTTTGATTTTAACTATGAATTGTATTGCTCCAATGAAGAAGATGTGCGACCCAGGGTCTTTGACTTCGCCCACGACAACCAACTGAAGATTCTTTCCCTTCAACAAAAAAATGAAAACCTAGCGGAGTTGTTTAATTCATTAACAGCCTAAAAAACCGCCTCAGCAACAGCCTTGATATTATCTGATTTTCCCATGGAATAATAGTGTAGAAAAGGCACTCCAGCTTCTTTGAGTTCTATGGACTGTTGGGTGCACCATTCTATCCCTACTTGGCGAACTGCAGCATTGTCTTTGCATTTGACAACCGACTTGATCAAAGCCTCGGGTAAATCGACATGAAAACGATGAGGCAAGGCGTTTAATTGCTTTTTGGTGGCCAAAGGTTTAAGCCCCGGAATAATAGGAACATTTATCCCTGCTTCTTTACACTTGTCTTGAAATTCAAAAAACTTTTGATTGTCAAAAAACATTTGGGTGACAATATAATCTGCACCAGCGTCAATTTTTTTCTTTAAAAAGTAAAGGTCACTTTCTAAGGAAGGCGCTTCCATATGCTTTTCTGGATAACCAGAAACACCAATACAAAAATTCGTTTTCGAGGTATTTAAAATTTCTTCGTCTAAATAAAGTCCATTGTTTAAATCTTGAATTTGACCCACCAAATCACTGGCAAAAGCATGTCCTTCTTTATGGGGCGTAAAATAGGTTTCAGATTTAATGGCATCTCCTCTTAATGCAACAACATTATCTATCCCCAAAAAGTCGAGGTCAATCAAAAAATTCTCCGTGTCTTCTTTGGTAAAGCCACCACACAAAATATGCGGAATGGCGTCAACACCGTACTTGTGTTGCAAGGCAGCACAAATGCCAACTGTTCCCGGGCGCTTTCGAATAATGTGTTTTTTCAACAAACCGTTCTCCAGTTCTTTGTAAACATACTCTTCCCTGTGATAGGTAACATCTATAAAGGGTGGATTAAATTCCATGAGTGGATCAATGGAATCATAAATCGATTGGATATTCTGCC
Organism: uncultured Flavobacteriaceae bacterium; assembly: GCA_905478905.1. Lineage (GTDB taxonomy): Bacteria > Bacteroidota > Bacteroidia > Flavobacteriales > Flavobacteriaceae > Arcticimaribacter. Next base: position 1,033 of record CAJQKN010000102.1, read on the forward strand.
CTTTTAATGGTGGGAGTATTTCAAAGGTAAATTGCGTTTTACTGTTCGATTTTGCAATGTGTTCTATTACTTTCACGTTCTACTATTTTAAATTTGGACGAAGCCATTTTTCAGCCTCTTCAATCGGCATTTGTTTTCGTTTACTATAACTTTCTAACTGATCACGGGTTATTTTCCCTACCCCAAAATACTGTGCATCTGGATGGGCAAAATAATAGCCCGAAACCGATGCTGCTGGCCACATGGCCAAACTTTCGGTCAGGGTTACCCCAATGTTTTCCTCTACTTGGAGTAATTCCCAAATGGTATTTTTCTCCAAATGATCTGGACAGGCAGGATAGCCCGGTGCAGGGCGAATTCCCTTGTAGGTTTCTTTAATTAAGTCAGCATTATCTAAATGTTCATTTGCAGCGTATCCCCAATGTTTGGTTCGGACTTCTTTGTGCAAGAACTCGGCAAAAGCTTCTGCAAATCGGTCGGCTAGGGCTTTTACCATTATGGCATTATAATCGTCATTGGCTGCTTCATATTGCTTGGCTAATTCTGCAGTACCAAAACCAGTGGTCACACAAAAGCTTCCGATATAATCTTTTTTTCCACTTTCCTTGGGTGCAATAAAATCGGCCAAAGCAAGATTGGTTTTTCCTTCGCGCTTTTTTATTTGCTGACGTAGGGTTAAAAAAGTACCTGCGACTGTATCGCGCTTCTCATCTCGATACACTTCGATATCGTCATCTGCTTCGCTATTGGCGGGGAATAATCCAAAAACAGCCTTGGCAGTCAAGAGTTTCTTTTCAACTATTTCAGAAAGAATGACCTGGGCATCGGCAAACAACTCAACGGCTTGTTCGCCAACAATAGGATCATCTAGAATTTCTGGATAGCGTCCGTGTAAATCCCAGGAGCGGAAAAAAGGACTCCAATCGATAAAAGAGATCAATGTGTCCAATTCTTGATTTTCAATTACTTGAACACCCAATTGATTGGGTGTAAAAGCAGAAAACTTCTCCCAATCTAATTGCAATTTTTTGGCGCGAGCTGTTGCTAAATCAATGTGCTCTTTGGTTTCTTGACGATCTAAGAATTTCGCTCGAAAGGTTTCGTACTCCTTCCGGATGGTTGCTTTATAATGAGGAGCCACTGCTTTATTTAGCAAGCTACCCGCAACCGTTACCGCTCTAGAGGCATCGTTTACATGTACAACAGTCGAATCCAATTCAGGAGATATTTTGACAGCCGTATGAGCCTTGGAGGTAGTTGCACCGCCTATCATTAATGGGGTATCTATATTTTGGCGTTTCAACTCTTGAGCGATATAAATCATTTCGTCTAAGGAGGGAGTAATCAAACCAGAAAGTCCAATAATATCTACCTGTTCTTTTAGGGCTGTTTCGATGATTTTTTCTGGTGGAACCATGACCCCTAAATCGATGATTTCGTAATTATTACAGGCGAGAACTACCCCAACAATATTCTTTCCTATGTCGTGTACGTCACCTTTTACAGTCGCCATTAATATTTTTCCAGCGGCTTGTTGCACACCGTCTTTCTCTGCTTCAATGTAGGGTAATAAGTAGGCCACAGCTTTTTTCATTACGCGAGCAGATTTCACTACTTGTGGCAAAAACATTTTCCCAGAACCAAAAAGATCTCCCACCAAATTCATTCCGGTCATTAAATGACCTTCAATTACTTCAATGGGTTTATTGACAGCTGTTCTTGCTTCTTCCACATCGAGTTCAATGAATTCATCTATCCCTTTGACCAAAGAATGGGTGATACGATCTTGTACAGCTTCATTTCGCCAAGCTTTAACTTCAACCTTGCGTTCTTTTTGATCGTTGATCAGTGAATCTGCCAAATCGAGTAATCGTTCAGTAGCATCCTCTCGCCTATTCAGCAAAACGTCTTCTACATGGGTAAGTAAGTCTTTTGGGATTTCATCATAAATCTCTAACATGCTAGGGTTTACAATTCCCATATCCATTCCATGCTGAATGGCATGATAGAGAAAAGCAGAATGCATGGCTTCTCGCACCAAATTATTCCCACGGAATGAAAAAGATACATTACTCACCCCCCCACTTACATGAGCATGGGGTAGGTTTTCCCGAATCCATTTGGTGGCATTAAAAAAGTCCAATGCGTTTAATTTATGTTCATCCATTCCTGTAGCTACAGGAAAAACATTTGGATCAAAAATGATGTCTTCTGGTGGAAATTTAACCTGCTCCACCAAAAGGGTATAGGAACGTTGACAGATTTCTATTCTACGTTCCAGGGAATCTGCTTGACCGTCTTCGTCAAAAGCCATTACAATAACTGCAGCGCCATAACGTCTAATGGTCTTGGCTTGTTGAATAAAGTTTTCTTCCCCTTCTTTTAAACTGATAGAATTTACGACACATTTACCTTGAACAACCTTCAATCCAGCTTCAATGATTTCCCATTTGGAAGAATCAATCATGATGGGGATACGGGAAATATCAGGTTCTGCAGCAAGCAAGTTTAAAAAAGTAGTCATGGCTTTGGCCCCATCAATCATTCCCTCGTCCATGTTGACATCCAAAATTTGTGCTCCTCCGTCTACTTGATCACGGGCTATTTCTATGGCCGCATTGAAATCACCTTGTTCAATCAATCGCAAAAAACGACGAGATCCGGTAACATTGGTGCGTTCTCCCACATTCACGAAATTTGAATCAGGAGTAATGACCAAGGGCTCAAGTCCAGAAAGTTTTAAATAACGTTTTTCCATTAGGCGTTGACGTGTATTTTTCTAGGTTGGTATTTGGAGGCTAGCTCAGCAATAAGCTGAATGTGCTCTGGGGTTGAACCACAACAGCCACCAATGATATTGATCAAATTTTCTTCTAAATATTTTTGAATCAAATCCCGCATTTCCTCTGGCGTTTGGTCATAGGCACCAAAGGCATTGGGTAAACCGGCATTGGGATGAGCAGAAATCATTGTATCTGCTTCTTTGGATAAACGACGTAAATAGGGCAGTAATTGATCTGCACCTAAGGCACAATTGAATCCAATACTGAGAAGTGGTATATGGGAAACTGAAGTAGCAAAAGCCTCTACCGTTTGTCCCGAAAGGGTCCGTCCACTAGCATCGGTTATTGTTCCGCTTATCATTACCGGAATGTCCCAGTTATTCTCTTCTTTTAAAACATCAATAGCGAATAAAGCTGCTTTGGCGTTCAGAGTATCGAAAACCGTTTCAACTAAAAGTACATCCGATCCACCTTCAACCAAAGCACGAACTTGTTCGCTGTAGGCCTCCACCAAATCGTCAAAGGTGACAGCACGGAAGCCAGGGTCATTCACATCTGGCGACATGCTCGCTGTGCGGTTGGTTGGTCCAATAGATCCAGCCACAAAGCGGGGTTTATTTGGGTTTGTATTGGTGAATTCATCTGCTACTTCTCGCGCGAGTTTTGCCGATTGAACATTGAGTTCATAGACCAACTCCTCCATACCATAATCGGCCATTCCAATCGAGGTTGAAGAAAAGGTATTGGTTTCTACAATATCTGCTCCAACTTCAAAATAGGCCCGATGAACAGCCTTGATGGCCTCTGGTTGCGTCAAAGACAATAAGTCATTGTTCCCTTTCAAGGGAGAGGGATGCGAAATAAATCGATCTCCTCTAAAATCTTCTTCTTCAAATTTATAGGCCTGTAACATAGTTCCCATGGCTCCATCAAGTACTAAAATTCTTTTCGCTAAGGCTTTTTCAATCGCAGTCATTTATATCTTTTCTAAGGCTTGCGCCAAATCGTTTTGAATATCTTCTGGGTGTTCTAGACCAATTGATAAACGCACCATTCCATCAGTAATTCCCACAGCTTCTCTGTCTTTTAGAGACAATTTACTATGAGTGGTCGACGCAGGATGGGTAACAATGGTTCGCGAATCTCCTAGGTTAGAAGAAAGGCTTAACAATTTGATGCTGTCAAAAAACCGCTGACCAGCAGGCAAACCTCCCTTAACTTCAAAGGCAATTATACTTCCTCCTTGACTCATTTGTTTTTTGGCCAAGGCGTATTGTGGGTGGGATTTTAGGAATGGATATTTCACCCAGTTTACTTTTGGATGGTCTTCTAAGAATTCAGCTATGGTTAAGGCTGTTTGGCAATGTCGATCCACGCGAACAGGAAGGGTTTCCATACTCTTCGATAATACCCAGGCATTGAAAGGAGAAAGTGCCGATCCAGTATTGCGAGCAAAAAGATAAATTTCTCGTATCAATTCTTTTCGACCCACAGTAACTCCACCCAAAACGCGTCCCTGCCCGTCGATTAATTTTGTAGCAGAATGAATGACGATGTCTGCACCAAACTTGATGGGTTGCTGTAAATAA
>CAJQKN010000103.1 GCA_905478905.1 uncultured Flavobacteriaceae bacterium
AGTCGGCTCTTATCAAATGTATATTCGCCCGATTGTCTGCTTAAGTGTTGGCTATTTTGCCGACCGCAGCAATAGCGCCATTTGGCTTATCAGAGGTTTTCTGGTTTTGCTTATGGGAACTGCCTTATTTTCTTCAGGTCTTGTTGTCGCTCCACTGAGTGGTTTCTTTATTTTTTCTGTCATCATTACTGGGATTGGTACCTATGGAATACGCTCCTTGTATTTTGCTGCTATTCAGGAAGGAAATATTCCATATTCCATTACAGGTACAGCTGTAGGTGTTATTTCACTGATTGGCTATACACCAGATATATTTATGGGTCCGCTAATGGGTTATTTACTTGATCATAATCCTGGAATTACAGGTCACCAACATGTCTTTATGCTCCTCGCTAGCTTTTCTCTTGTTGGCTTACTAGCCGCAGTTCGCTTTAAAAAAATTGTCCATAAAGCTTAAAGCATACCTTCAATTTTCTTTATCTTCCTAGGATGAAATTAACCACAGACTATCTTATTATTGGGAGTGGTGCCATTGGAATAGCCTTTGCCGATGTTCTTGTAGAAGAAAGTGATGCAAACCTCATCATTGTTGACAAATATCCAAAACCAGGAGGGCATTGGAACCATGCCTATCCATTTGTGCGTCTTCATCAACCTGCCGCTTTTTATGGCGTAAGTTCAAAAGAGTTGAGCAATGGAAAAATAGATGATTCAGGACACAACAAAGGCTATGGCAGTCTTTCTTCTTTGGAAGAAATCATGGACTATTATTCAGCTGTAATGAACGAACAATTCCTACCTACTGGTCGCGTACAGTATTTCCCTAACAGTGAATATTTAGGAGATCATCGATTTCGCTCCCTAGAGACAGGAGAAGAGTTTGATGTAGAGGTAACAAAAAAATTGGTCAATGCAACCCACTTAACCACCAAAGTACCCTCTACCCATATACCAAACTTTACTATTGGTGAAAATGTAAACTTTCAATCCATTAATGCCCTACCCGAAGAATTGACTTCACCTGCTCATTATTGTATCATTGGTGGAGGAAAAACTGGGATGGATGCCATTATTTATCTACAAGAAAAGGGAATTGCAGCAGAAAACATAAGTTGGGTGATTTCTCGGGATAGCTGGGTAATTGATCGAGCCACAACACAAAATACAGAAGCCTTTTTTGAACAATCCATTGGAAATCAGGCTAATCAATTTGAAGCACTAGCCCAGGCCAATTCTTTGGAAGATTTATTCAATCTTTTAGAGAATAAGGGCGTTTTAATGCGTTTGGACAAAGCTTTTTCACCTACCCAATTTCATGGCGCAACAGTAAGTAAAGAAGAAATGAAAAGCCTACGACGTATACAAAATGTTATACGGATGGGAAGAGTACAACACATTAGTGGAAATACCCTTTCCTTTAAAAAAGGAGACCACGGCTTGCCAAACAATACCCTTTTTGTGGATTGCTCTGCTACACCCATTTCCAAGGAAATTACTAGTCCTTCCATTTTTCAAGAAAATGTCATCATACCACAAACTGTACGCTCCTACCAACCGGCCTTTAGTGCGGCGTTTATTGCGCATGTTGAAGTCCATTATTCCTCAGAAAAAGAAAAAAACACATTGTGTGGAGTGGTACCTCTCCCCGATCGAGACACCGATTGGTTGCGTGGATTAGCGGCTACCATGCAGAATCAACTCAATTGGTCAAGCGACAAACCATTACGCCAGTGGATGACAGAAAATCGTTTGGATGGATTTAGCCAATTGGTTCGTGGAGCAGATAGAGAAGATCCGATAAAAAAGGAAATTCTTTCTCGCATGAAAAACAACGCTCTTCCAGCCATGATGAAGCTTCAACAATTCATTCAAGAACTTGACACTAAAACCACATCCAAAATGAAACATCCTCAATTTCAAGTTGAAAAAAAACTGTTTTTTAAACATCAAATGGCAGAAATTCCCGCAGAAAATCTTGTACTAGATGAGGGAGAAGTTTTGGTGAAGATTGATCAATTTGCCTATACAGCAAACAACATTACCTATGCGGCAACAGGAGACATTATTCGTTACTGGGAATTCTTTCCTGCTGTGGGGGAACGATCCAATGGAATGGGTGTCATTCCTGTATGGGGCTTTGCCGATGTTGTTGCTACTAAGACAGAGGAAATTCCCCTAGGGGATCGCATTTATGGTTACTTCCCTCCTGCTTCTCATCTAAAAATGAAACCTGTCAAAGTCCAAGACCAACGTTTTTTTGATGGATCGTCTCATCGCGCAACTTTGCCCATGGGATACAATTTATACCGAAGAGTACTCAATGAGCCCGGCTATACCAAAGAGTTTGACAGAGAACGTGCACTTTTATTTCCCTTATACCTCACCTCTTTCTGTTTGTGGGATAATCTTCAAGAAAACAATTGGTATGGAGCAGAACAAATCCTCGTCTTGAGTGCTTCAAGTAAAACCAGTATTGGTCTTGCTTATGCCTTACAAGAAGATCAGAATACACCTAAAACAATAGGGATTACCTCAGAACGCAATCTTGCATCAGTGCAAAAGCGCTCGCTTTGGGACAATGTAGTTTCTTATGATAACTTAAATCTAGTTGACACTACAATACCGACAGTTATTGTAGACATGTCTGGAAATAATGAGGTGCTGGCCGAACTGCATCGACTGTTGGGAGACAAAATGCAATTCACGCTAAAAGTTGGACTAACCCATTGGGCAAAAACCAATCCAAATGATGGAATCATCAATGAAAGAAGTAAATTCTTCTTTGCTCCTTCACATATTGAAAAACGCTTTAAAGATTGGGGACCTGTGGTTTTTGATCAAAAAATCAATGGTTTTATGGTCACCGCTGCGGCTAAGACAAGACAATGGTTGCAGTTTTATGAAATCAATGGATTGGAAGCCTTGGCAAAGGTGCATCCCGAGGTGTGCAATGGAAGTCGCCCGCCTAAAGAGGGAATAATTGTTATCTTGTAACAAATAAATTCCAAATCCTATGCAAAACTCCATCCACTGGGTAGAAATACCTACAACCAATATTGAACGTGCTGTTGGCTTTTACAACAATCTTTTATCCATTGAAATGAAGGTTATGGAAGTAATGAGTATGAAAACAGCCTTTTTCCCTCATACCGCTGAAACGCAAAGTGGAGGCTGTTTGATGCAGGGGCCAAACTACATCCCTTCCGATAAAGGTACGCTAATCTATCTCAGTGCTGGAGAAAATCTACAAACTGCACTAGACAGAGTAGATGCTGCGGGTGGAACAATAGTCCTCCCAAAAACATCCATAGGAGCAAACGGTTACATGGCACATATTCTCGATACCGAAGGCAATAAGGTAGGTTTATATTCAAAACAATAATCGCTCCTGATCCTTTTAATTGAATTAGATGCAACAAAAGATAAAAACAACTCGAGGAAGCTTTGCTTATCGAAGCTATGGTTCAAGAGGCAATCCTCCCCTATTTTTGGTGCATGGCTGGCCGCAAAACAGTTACTGCTGGCATGCTGTAGCGCAGTACTTAACGGCCTATTATATTATTGCACCAGACCTTCGGGGTTTGGGCGACAGTGAACGGACACTTGAGGTTAACGCCTATTCCAAAGACCAATTAGGGCTTGATATCTTTGCCTTAGCTACAGCCTTAAAAATTGAGCGTTTTTATTTAGCAGGTCATGATTGGGGGTCTGCAGTGGCACAAGAAATGGCGCTAAGAAGTCCTGAACGTATCCATAAGTTGGTTTTGATCAACATGATGATTCTCAACAATGCATTAGGAAAGAAAAAAGCTGCTGAAGCATTAAGTAAGGATATGTTTCGTTCATCGTGGTATCAATTTTTTCAAAATATTCCTGAATTCCCTGAACAATTGCTCGCAGGCAAAGAAGATGTATGGGTTCGCTTTTTCTGTCAAGGGATTCGCCATCCCATTCCTGAAGATGCCATGGCAGAATACATCCGTTGTTATCAAATCCCCCACACCATAACTACTGGGGCAAACCTATACCGTAGTATGTCTATCGATAGAAAAAGATGGAGTAAGTATACAAAAAGAAAAATAGCAGTACCTAGTCATATTATCCATGGTCGATTGGACCGTGTGGTCATTCCTGCATTTTTAGAAGATGTAGAGAAGGCATTTGAACATCCAATTGAAATAAGCTATTTAGAGGGAGGGCATTTTATATGTGATGAATTTCCAAAGGAGGTCGCCACTGCAATCAATACATTTTTGAGCGAAAAAGAATAAAGCCTTTTATTTAGGCAAAAAACTCTCGACCGCTAAACGATATACGTCTAAACCAAAACCTACAATTAAACCTTTGGCATTTGGGCTGATATAAGAGGTATGTCTAAAGTCCTCACGGGCAAAGGTATTTGAAATATGTACTTCGATTACAGCCGTATTAATCGCTTTGATTGCATCACCAATACCAACTGAGGTGTGTGTATAGGCGGCTGCATTTAAAATAATTCCATCGGAAGAAAAACCAACGGCCTGGAGTTGGTCAATGAGTTCTCCTTCAATATTGGATTGAAAATAGTCAAAGCTGATCGCTGGGTACTGCTGTTTAAGCTTCTCAAAATAATCCATGAAAGACTGATTACCGTAGATTCCAGGTTCACGCGTTCCTAGGAGATTTAAATTTGGTCCGTTGATTATACTTATTTTCATAAAACAAAAATACCGTAAAAAATTGACTTTCTTTCAATCAGGAAAAAACCCTAAATATTGATTATCTTGACATAAACTAAATACGCTAAAAATGGCAACAAAAGTCTACTCGTTTGGACGGATGAAGGTGAAAGATTACGAAGACTATTTTGATCGATATGGCGTTCCTTTTCTAAGTATTCTTGACAAATACAATGGAAAACTTTTGGCAGCTACAAAAAAAGGGGTGCTTGTTGAAGGAGAAGAAACGGGCAATTGGACAGTCTTGGTTGAATTTCCCAACGGAAAAGACGCCTATGATTTTTATGCATCGGAGGAATATGCCCCATTAAAAAAAATTCGTCTTGAAGAATTGACCGATGGTGCATTGGCGATTTCTTTTCCCGCCGAAATTCCATTTTAATTGAGATGAAAAAAATTGCGTTTTCCCTTTTACTGTTTTCTGTTTCGCTTTTTGGACAGGAAGTGAGTATAGTTGTTTTAGGTACTGCCCAAGATGCAGGCGCTCCCCAAATTGCCTGTGAGAAGGAATGTTGTCGTGATTTATGGGAGATGCAAAAAACAGAAGCTGTTGTAGCATTAGGCCTAATTGATCGTAGTGAAAAAGTACATTTTTTGTTTGAGGCAACACCAAATATTAGCCAACAACTAAATCTTTTGGGTGACCAAGCTGAACCTAATTCTAACTTTAAGGGTGTTTTTCTAACTCATGCACACATTGGGCATTACAGTGGGTTGATGTATTTTGGAAAGGAAGCGCTTAGTGCAAAAAATATTCCAGTTTATGCTCTTCCAAAAATGACAGAATTCCTTCAGACCAATGGTCCATGGGAACAATTGATCGCTGAAAAAAATATAGACATAAATACAATTAATGCCGATCGATCTATTCGGCTTACAGAGCAAATTACGCTTACTCCGCTGGTGGTTCCTCATCGAGATGAATATTCTGAAACGGCAGGCTATATCATACAAGGACCAAACAAATCAGTCCTCTTTATTCCAGATATTGATAAATGGGAACGATGGAAAATCCCCATTGAAACTGTTCTAAGAAAGGTAGATTATGCCTTTTTAGACGCTACCTTTTTTGATGGCAAAGAATTACCGGGTCGCGACATGACTTCTATACCGCATCCCTTTGTAAAAGAAAGTATGCAAAGGTTTGATGGACTGGCTGACTCAGAGAAAAACAAAATTCACTTCATCCATTTTAATCACACCAACCCCCTTTTAAAGAACACTAGTGGGGAAAGCATCATCGTTGAAGAAAAAGGTTATCATATCGCAAGAACTGGAATGAAAATCAATTTATAAATGCGCTGGGAAACAGCTCTTATCGATTACAAAATTTATCTCCGTTTAGAACGTGGTTTATCGGAAAATTCCATTGAAAGTTATGGGTATGATGTTCAGCGCTTTATTGATTATATAAAATTAAACAATGAAAAAACAACCCCGCTGAGTTGTAAAAAAGAACATATTCAAGACTTCGTTTATACCATCGCTAAGACAGTCAACCCCAGATCTCAGGCGAGGCAAATTTCTGGATTAAAAAGTTTTTTCAATTTTATGATTTTTGAAGGATACCGGGATGACTCACCGCTAGATCTCATTGATTCGCCAAAAATTGGGCGGAAATTGCCAGATGTTTTACAAGTAAACGAAATAGAAAAGATCATCTCCTGTATAGATTTAAGTATGCCTTTAGGGCATCGAAATTCTGCCATCATAGAAACGCTCTATGGGAGCGGTCTTCGGGTGAGTGAATTGATCAATTTACGCATTTCAGACATTCATTTTGATGAAAGTCTTTTGCTTGTTACTGGAAAAGGGAATAAGCAACGTTTGGTCCCTTTGGGAGCTGTATGTGCAAAACAGCTCAAGCATTACTTGAACGCTATTAGAGTGCATACGGCGGTAAAAAAAGAGCATCAAGACATTGTCTTTCTCAATCAAAATGGGCGCCAATTAACACGAGCTATGATTTTTACCATTGTACGAAATGCTACTGCAAATGCTGGTATACAAAAAAAGGTGAGTCCGCATACCTTTCGGCATTCTTTTGCAACACACTTATTGGAAAATGGAGCAGATTTACGTTCAATTCAACTAATGATGGGACATGAAAACATCACAACAACAGAAGTCTATATGCATGTAGATACTCGCCATTTATCGAAAACATTGAATGATTTTCATCCCCGCAGTAAGCGCTAGGGACTTACAACCAATCTAAATCCTTCTCCGTGAATATTAAGGATTTCAACCTTACTGTCTTGCTTGAGGTATTTGCGTAGTTTTGCGATATAAACATCCATTGATCTTGAGGTAAAATAGTTGTCATCTCGCCAAATTTTATTCAATGCCTTCTCACGCGGTAGGAGGTCGTTCATATGCAATGCTAACAAACGTAATAATTGACTTTCCTTGGGCGAAAGTTTGGTAGGTTCTCCATTTTTGAATGACAACAAACGCAATTTTGAATTGAGGTTAAAGTTACCAATGCTAAATTCCATTTCGTCAGATTCGGTGGAAACAGAAACGACCCTTCTACTGAGAATGGACTTGATTTTAGCCAACAAAACTTCAGAATCAAAAGGTTTGGCCAAATAATCATCAGCCCCAATTTTAAACCCTTTTAAAACGTCTTCTTTCATGGTTTTTGCCGTGAGAAAAATAAGGGGAATAGACTCATTCTTTTCACGAATTTCTTTGGCAAGTGTAAATCCATCTTTATAAGGCATCATTACATCGAGCAAGCAGAGATCAAAATCTTCTTTCTTAAATTTCTCAAAGCCTTCAATTCCATTTTTAGCCAAGGTTACCTCATAGCCATTTATCATCAAGTACTCTTTCAAAATGCTACCAAAATTGGGGTCATCTTCCACCAACAGTATACGTCTATTATTTGCTTTCATTTGTTTTTTTTTGGTTTGGGTTATGCTAGAAGGGGTAAATAAATTAAAAAGGATGAACCTTTCCCCTTTTTACTTTTAACATGAATTGTGCCATTTATTAAATTAAGAATTTTTTTGACATAAGACAAGCCCAAACCGTGTCCTTTGATGTTGTGCACGTTTCCAGCTTGCTCACGATAAAATTTCTCAAAAATCAATTGCAGGGTTTCAGAATCCATCCCAATTCCTTGATCTTTTAGCTCTATCACAATTTGATTTTCCTCTATTCGAGTACTCACTTCTATAATGGGTGATCCTTCTGAATATTTGATAGCATTGTCCAACAAATTGGTAAAAACATTGGTTAAATGCTGCTTATTGGCAGAGATCATTGTCTGCTTAGCGTTTAATTTTTTGTGAATTACACCTGAATGATTTTGAACGATCAGAGCTACATGACTAATAGCATCCTCA
>CAJQKN010000104.1 GCA_905478905.1 uncultured Flavobacteriaceae bacterium
TGCAGACTTAGGACAGTCTTTAGCTCCTTTATACGGCAGTTTTGCTACCCTTCTGATGTCTATTGGATTGTTTGCTGCTGGAGTAACATCTGCCCTTACAGCACCCATGGCGGCTGCTTTTGTGGTGTGCGAATGTTTTGGTTGGCGGTCTAATTCTGTTGGCTATAAAACAGTTGCACTGTTGGTTCTAAGTGTTGGTGTTCTCTTTGCCTCTCTGGGGATAAAACCAATTGAAATTATTCGTTTTGCTCAAATCACAAATGGAATTTTACTTCCCGTTGTTGGTTTTTTTATTTTATTACTGGTCAATAACGTCAACTTAATGCGGGGGAATAGGGTAGGGATAGGAGTGAATGTTTTACTGTTTTGCATTGAATTTTTCTTCCTTTTCTTGGGCATAAAAAGTCTGGGTTTAATTTTTTAGCATGTACAACATAGATTTAAATTGTGATATGGGCGAAGGAACAGGGAATGATGCTTTACTCATGCCCTACATTTCTTCTTGTTCTATTGCCTGCGGGGGACATTATGGCACTAAGTTATCTATGGCTAAAACTATGACACTCGCCAAAGAGCAGGGAGTAAATGTTGGGCCGCATCCCTCTTATCCAGATCTGCTAAACTTTGGACGTAAATCCATCCATTTATCTATGCTTACCCTACAAGATGCATTGCGGAAACAGCTGGATTCTTTTTTTAGTATTTGTACAGATGCCCGCCATATAAAACCTCATGGAGCTTTGTATAACGATTTGTTTTTTGATCGAGAAAAAGCCGAGGCGGTAGTCGCTGTTTTTTCAGAATATGCAAAGGGAATTAGGATTTATTGTTCTCCGAATAGTCAGTTGGCTTTCGTAGCAGAGCAAAATGGGTTCCTCATCGGACTAGAGGCTTTTGCTGATCGTGCCTACAACTCCAATGGAACTTTGGTAACTCGTGCAGAAAAAAACGCCATTTTAACCAATAAACAACGCATAGCTCAACAAGTCATTCAGTTGGTAAAAGCAGGGACGGTTACTGCTACTTCTGGTGAAAAAATTCCTATTAAAGCCCAGACAATTTGTTTGCATGGTGATGGCATTAATGTGGTTGAAAACACTGTCTTTTTACTAAATTCATTAAAACAAAACGCCATTCGTGTCAAAGGATTATAAGATTTTAAAAATAACCCCCTCGGTCTATTCCCTACATTTTATGGAAGGACTTAAGCCATCTATTGAGTTAAGTATACTTGAGCTTCGAAAACTTTTCCCAGCAGGGACTGAAATCACCAATACTTTTAACCGTATAAATCTTATTTTTCATAATGAGTATCAAATGGACGATGTTGTCTCCAAAGTTTCTGAGATAGATTTTAACATGAAAGGGGCAGAGGGGCAAAAAAGAACATGGAAGATTCCCATTTGTTTTGATTCCATCTTTCCCAACGATTTAGTGGAAATTTATGATGGAAATCCCCAAAAAATTAACGCCTACAGAGCAGTATTTTTAGCCACTACTTTTAGACTTGAATGGTATGGTTTTCTGCCCGGATTTGGCTATTTATCTGGTCTTCCTAAAGAACTTCATCTTGATCGAAAAAGAAATCCCTCCCCTTTAACGCGCAAAGGTACTGTTGGAGTTGGTGGAGCACAAGTGGGTGTATATCCTCAGGACAGTCCGGGAGGCTGGCAAAATTTGGGAAACTGCCCACTTCCTTGGATCAACTTTTTAGAAAAACCCTATGTATTTATAACTGTTGGTGATAGCGTCCGTTTTTATGAAGTTGATTTAACTACACATAAAAAAATCGCTCTAAGTGTAAAGAGGGGGAATTATCAACCCAATTACGAAGACGCATGATTATAGTTGAATCGCCCGGTTATTGTACCACGCTTCAAGACAAAGGTCGCTTTGGTTTTCGTCACCTTGGCGTCCCTCTAGCTGGTCCTATGGATCGTCAAGCATTTGTGTTGGCCAATTCATTATTGCCGCATGAAATGGATAGCTGCGTTTTTGAATGTACGTTAATTGGTCCTCGTTTTAGACTAGAGAAAAAGGTTCGCTTTGTTGTAACGGGAGCTCCAATTTCCGTTTTGTTGAATGGAGTAGAGCTTACCATGAATAAGGTTTATACTGCTCCTGATAATAGTATTTTGGAGTTAAGAAAGGTACTTAAGGGAATGCGTTCGTATTTGCGTTTTGAGGCAGAGCTAATTAGCCCTGTTGTATTGGAGAGTAAATCTTTTTATACTCCAATTACGCCACAAAAATGTATCGCTAAGGGGGATATTTTCCCCTACCTGTCAACTTCTGTAGGGATTGAGAAAAGCAATGCACAACTTCGGGTTAATGATGGTTATCTCCTTGCAACAAAATTAACTGTTTCTCCAGGTCTAGATTGGGGACTATTGACCAACGAACAGCAAGACCTCCTTTTGAGTGAAACCCATATGGTAGAGGCCCAAAATAGAATGGGCTATCGTTTATCGAGTAAGGTCAAAGTTAATGCCCCAGCATTGTTGAGTCAGTTGGTTATCCCCGGAATGGTACAACTAACGCCTGGTGGTAAATTACTTGTAGCTACTGCAGATTGTCAAGTAACGGGTGGTTATCTTCAAGTACTTCAACTGGAGATTACCTCACTCAATAGTTTGGTTCAAAAAAGAGAAGGAGACGTCCTTACTTTTCGAAATATACATCCGTAAAGGGAACTCGAAATTGCGGTCCATAGACACCCCCTTTACCACGAATGCCACAGCTGATAATCATATTGATCATCGCTCCTTTGGGTAGCCCTAAAATATTTTTAACACGTTTAGAATCAAATCCTTCCATGGGACAGGTGTCATATCCATGTGCAGCCATGCTGATCATGAAATTTTGCGCCGCTAGGGCTGTGCTTTTGTGCCCAACAACCTTGAGATCACTTGCCGAAACTTGACGGTACATTGGTTTTGAAAGTCCTTTTATATAGGCGAAAATACCTTTAAAAAATCCAAGTATTCCAAAGTAATCAGAATACAAAGTAGGGATGGTTTTGGTGTAGTAATTGGTAGCCATTTTTTCACGCTTGCTATCGCGTTTTTCTTGGGCTTCAAATTGAGTAGTCAAAAAAGCAAGGTTAGCTTTAACACGTGATTTCCACAAATCTTTTCGTACAACTGGAATGACAAACTGTATAGCAGTTTTTGCTGCTGATTGATTGAAACATGCTTTTGCGATTTTCGCTTTGGTCTCTGGATTTGTAATATGATAAAACTCCCACAATTGCAGGTTACTGCTCGTAGGAGCTATTGTCGCTTGTTGTACACATTGTTTTACTAATGCTGTATCTATTGATTTGTTTGGATCATAAACACGAACAGAACGGCGATAGCTAATTGCTTCACTTACCGTTTTTTCACTCATAATTAGATGTTTTTTAATAGTTTTTTTAGCCAGTTAAAGGATTTGGGGTAAGGTGCATATCGAATCGATGGATCGATCCAAGTACCTCTTTTAATAAAAGGTTTGTAGTGAGTAAAAGCATCAAAAGAATATTTCCCATGGTAGGCCCCCATTCCGCTGTGTCCAACTCCCCCAAATGGAAGATTGTCATTGGCAAATTGAATGAGACTGTCATTGGCAACACCTCCTCCATAGGAGTATTGCGTTAATATACGTTTGATGAATTTCTTGCGTTTTGAGAAAACATAAAACCCGAGTGGTCGTTCATATTGCTCAATAATGGTGTCGATTTCATCTTCGTTTTTATAGGCCAAAACGGGTAAAATAGGACCAAAGATCTCTTCCTCCATGGTTGGGTGAGAACAGTCGTTAACTTCCAAAACTGTAGGCCCAAAATACTTAGTTGTTGCATTGTGATCACCCCCATGGGCTAGCTCAGTATCTCTCACTAGGTAAACCATTCGATCAAAGTGCTTGTTATGGGCTATACGTCCATAGCTTGCCGACATTGAGGCGTCCTCACCAAAGGCATGTTTAATTTCATTTATAATAGCTTCAATCAATTGATCTTTGATGGAAGCTTCTGCTAAAACATAATCAGGGGCAATACAAGTTTGTCCACAATTCAAAAACTTTCCCCAAACAATTCGTTTAGCACTCAATTGTATTGAAGCAGAGGCATCAACGATACAGGGGTTTTTCCCCCCCAATTCTAAGATGGTTGGCGTTAGGTGCACCGCTGCCGCTTTGGCAATTATTTTGGCAATTTTTGTACTTCCGGTAAAAATGATATGATCCCAACGTAGTTGAAGTAGTTCTTTTGCAGCAGTTTCATCACCCTTGACAACAGTGACATGTTGTGGGTCAAAAGATTTTGCGATAATATTTGCGACTACTTCTGCCGTTTTAGGAGCGTGTTCCGAAGGCTTTAAAACCACAGTATTTCCAGCGGCTACGGCACCAATTACGGTGGCTAACGACAATTGGAAAGGATAATTCCAAGGACTTATTTGCAAGCAACAGCCGTAGGGCTCTGGCAATAAATAATCTTTTGAAGGAAAATTAAGCAGAGACGATTTGATTCGTTTTGGCATTGCCCAACGTTCCAAGTTTTTAATCATTGTTTTTAACTCAGACATTACAACAAAATACTCTGTCAAATAAGCTTCGAATTCAGGTTTACCCAAATCCGCAAAAAGCGCTTGATTAATGGCATTTTCTTCTTCTTTTAATACAGCCTGGAAACGAATAAGACTATCTTTACGGAATTGAATGTTTTTCGTTTGCTGGGTTTTAAAAAAAGCATGTTGTTTTAAGTGAATATCCGAAATTTTCATTGCTTTGATTTTAATAGCTCAAAATAAGTAACTTTTTTTAAATAGGAAGGAGTGGAATCACTTTTATTCATTTATTTTCATTCTCAAATAATACTTAGAAATAACATTAAATTAATATTTTATATATTAATATTCAAATAGTTATAACTCACATGATCACTTTAGACATAATGCTAAAATGTCTTTTATAACTGTGGTGCTTTTTTTGCATTTTAAATTCGTTGTATAATTATTTACATGGAGCTCAATAAATACAGTAAAGCGGTTACCCAAGACCCCACTCAGCCTGCTGCTCAGGCAATGCTACACGCCATTGGTTTAACAGATGAAGATTTCAAAAAACCCCTCATTGGAATAGCCAGTACTGGCTATGAAGGGAATCCATGCAATATGCATTTAAATGCACTTTCAGTCGATATTAAGCATGGTGTTCAAACTGCCGATATGGTTGGCTTAATCTTCAATACAATAGGAGTAAGCGATGGTATATCCATGGGAACACCCGGGATGCGATTCTCATTACCCTCACGTGATGTGATTGCCGATTCAGTTGAAACTGTAGTTCAAGCCATGTCGTATGATGCTCTAGTTACTGTTGTGGGCTGTGATAAAAATATGCCTGGAGCGCTCATGGCAATGTTACGTTTAAACCGTCCCAGTATTTTGGTCTATGGAGGAACAATTGCTCCGGGATGTCACAAAGATAAAAAACTGGATGTGGTATCTGCCTTCGAAGCATGGGGAGAAAAAGTTGCAGGTACTATAGATGAAAAAGAATACAAAGAAGTTGTTCGCAACGCCTGTCCGGGTGCTGGTGCTTGTGGAGGAATGTATACGGCCAACACCATGGCGTCAGCCATTGAAGCTTTGGGGATGGCATTGCCATATAATTCTTCTAATCCGGCTGTTAGCCCTGACAAGAAAGAAGAATGTGAACGTGTTGGAAATGCGCTAAAACACTTAATTGAAAACGACATTAAACCCATTGACATTGTTACAGACAAAGCATTGGAGAACGCCATCCGTTTGATCGCCGTTTTGGGTGGATCGACGAATGCAGTTTTACATTTTTTGGCCATCGCTAAGGCAGCAAAACTTGATTTCACTATCGACGATTTCCAAAAGATAATGGACAAAACGCCTTTTCTCGCGGATTTAAAACCTAGTGGAAAATACCTGATGGAGGACTTACACCATATTGGAGGTGTTCCTGCCGTATTGAAATTTATGTTGGAAGAAGGTTTACTCCACGGTGATTGTCTTACGGTTACCGGAAAAACCTTGGCGGAAAATCTAGCCGACGTTCCCTCCTTAAAAGAAGGGCAAGAGATCATTAAGCCAATGGATAACCCAATTAAAGCCACTGGACATATTCGTATTCTCAAAGGGAATTTAGCCTCAGGTGGTTCTGTGGCAAAAATCACAGGAAAAGAAGGCTTATTGTTTAAAGGTCCTGCTCGTGTTTTCGACGGTGAGTATGCAGCCAATGACGGGATCCGTGAAGGCTTGGTTCAAAAAGGAGATGTTGTTGTCATTCGATATGAAGGCCCAAAGGGAGGTCCTGGTATGCCAGAAATGTTGAAACCAACGGCTGCCATCATGGGAGTTGGTCTTGGAAAAGATGTTGCTTTAATTACTGATGGCCGCTTCTCTGGAGGAAC
>CAJQKN010000105.1 GCA_905478905.1 uncultured Flavobacteriaceae bacterium
CGAAAGCTGTAGTTGATTGACTTCTTGACGCTTTCCACGGAAAGCGTAAATAAGCCCCATGCTGTCATTTTTACCTAGGTCTATCGTAAGGCTAGAATTGACGGCATGCTTGGGCAATCGGAACAATGTGCCTTCTTTTAGTTCTGTAAAAGTATAATTTACTTTAAAATCTAGGGCACTAAACAATTGGTTTGCATAAGAGAACTCAGCTCCTTGATAAACAATATTCGAAGGGGCGTTTGCATAAGCAAAGGTATTTAGGTCATAGATTATTTTTGGATCTTCCTTCCGCTTAAAAAAAACCAAAGAAGCATTCCCTTTTTTCTTCGCCCATTCGGAGCCCAATTCATAGGAAGTTGTCTCCTCAGGCAATAGAGCAGCATTACCAGAAAAGGGATCATATAGCTGAAATAAACTGGGCGCAATAAATGCAGAACTGACACTTCCTAGTATTTTTAATTGTGTATCCTGAACCGAAAAAACATAGGAGGGGTTGATACTATAAGTGAAATTACTCCCAAAACTTTGATGATCGATTGCACGGGCTCCCAAGCTAGTGTTGAAACCGTTGGAAGATATATAGACCAGATTGGCAAAAACATCTTTCTGATTGGTTGTTGGTACAGCTTCATAACTCATCTCCTGAAAAAGTATTCCTTGAATAGAATAGAGCTTATCCGTTAGGGTCAACTTATTCACCACTTCTACTGAGGCGTTAACTGCTGCGTACATCATTGGATAGTTGTCTATATATTCTCGATCGGTTGTTTGGTGTCCAGCGTTCAAAGAGACTGACCCTTTGGTGTAATTATAAGAAGAGTCTAAGGAAATCGTTTCAAAAAAACTAAGGGCTTTAAAATCAGCATCTTCAATAGGGAAAATATTATCGTAATCATTTTCAATACCTGCTCTACTGGCAAGTAATTTCCACGAAAAGCGTTCCCCAGTATTGCCAATGTGTGCGTTGAGGCTAAAGCGAAGAAAATCGTCTTTTTCAGAACCATTATCTACAGCGCTAAGGCCGTCTGAAAAGAGGGAAGATGCGCCAATTGAATAGTCGAAATTAGTCGTCTTTTCCGAATAATTGAGCTGTGCAGAACGAAAATTCAGTCTATTAAACCCTTGATTTTGTGCTTGCTCAGTTCCAGTGGTTAGTCCCAAATGAAAACGATTTTTTTCAATATTCTTCTTCGTGCTAATATTTACAACGGCAGCAGCAGCAGCACTACCGTACAATGTACTTGCACCACCTTTTAAGATTTCTACACTGGCAATGTCTTGCAAATTCAAGAAGTTCAAATCAAAGTCATTGCTAATACGCGACGGATCTGATACGCGCACACCATCGAGTAAAATCAACACTTGATTGTTTGTACTCCCGCGAACTCCAATGCGTAAATTTTGTCCACTAGTGGATCGACTTCCCAAGACGATTACCCCTGCTTGGCTTGCCAAGAGCTCAGCGAGGTTTCTTCCATTAAATTGTTTGATTTCCTTTTCATCAATTCGGATAACTGTTTTTCCAGACTGGGATCGTTTGATGGGTAATCGGGTATCTGATAGTACGATTTCATCCAAATACTTGGTTTTAATCAAAAGAGTATCTGAAGATTGACTTTGCTGAGCTTGAACAATAATTCCCCAAAAAAGTGAGCTTATCAATACATAGATTTGTATCAATTTCATTTTAACAAAATTACGGGATCTAATGAATATTAGCCATTCAACTTCTTTATCCCCGAAGAACCGAATTTCCATGAACGGGCAGGTCTCCTGGCTTGCGCTTTTCTAGTTGCCTTCCCAAATAATATCAGTGGCATTAGGGTCTAGAAAACATCCGATAAACGGACAAAGCTTACAGTTGCGGGTACAGCATTGGTGTTTCACCAATTTCCCTTTTCATCTTGATCAACAAGAACCTGTTCATGCGGTGAAATTACAAATTACAGCAAGAATTACGCTGGTCTTAGATAAGTATTTTTAAGGGTAGAAAAACTGTAGAACAAAACAGCTGTGTATGCCAAGTCTCCAAGCAGTGTATTGGTGAAAAAGGGAATAGCCAGGGTAAAACAAGTTGTCAAACCTTCTACAGATAAAGGATAATACAACAACCATACTCCTAGGTTAGATACCAAAAAAAACAAGATCGAAGATAGAAGGACGGTTTGAATTTTAACTTTTTTAGTGGCGAAACCCAACAAAGAAATCAACCCAAAGGCAGCGTAAACAAAAAGATTGATCCACCCCAATCCTAAAATTAAATCCGTTAAAAACAGGCAGGCAAGTGGAAGCAATAGTGCGACTAACCTGTGCTGAAATTTAGCAGCCGCAAACAACGCTATCCCTGTTATGGGAGCAAAATTAGGCGGATGAGGTAATAAGCGTGAGGCAACAGCCAAAACAATTAAACTGATGATCACCATGGTCTCTTTCTTCAAATCTTTCATCGGTGTAAATATTTCAATAAATATAAATAAATTCTGTTTACTTGGTCAAATACATTTTTCGACGTGCATATAGATTGTAAAACTCATCATCTTTTAATGAGTCAACAAACAAAATACTTTCCCCAGTACTCTTCATTTCAGGTCCTAACTGCTTGTTTACATTTGGGAACTTGTTAAAAGAGAAAACCGGTTGTTTAATAGCGTATCCTTTCAATTGAGGATTGAAATCAAAATCAGTTACTTTATTTTCCCCTAACATTACCTTTGTAGCATAATTTACATAAGGTTCTTTGTATGCCTTGGCAATGAAAGGAACAGTTCTTGACGCTCTGGGATTTGCCTCAATAATAAAGACTTTATCTTCCTTAACCGCAAACTGAATATTAATCAAACCAACTGTATTGAGGGCTTTTGCAATTTTTAGGGTATGATCTTTTATTTGTTGTAATACATATTCTCCTAAATTGAATACCGGAAGTGTCGCATTTGAATCTCCCGAGTGGATTCCGCAAGGCTCAATATGCTCCATAATACCAATGATGTAAACATTTTCACCATCACAAATAGCATCTGCCTCTGCCTCAATTGCTCCGTCTAAATAGTGATCTAATAAGAGTTTGTTGTTGGGGATTTTACGTAATAAATCAACAACATGCTGCTCCAATTCTTCTTTGTTGATGACAATTTTCATTCCTTGTCCTCCAAGAACATAAGAAGGTCGAACCAAAATGGGGAAATCTAACTGGTCTGCTAAATCCAAAGCTTGGTCTGCATTCTCAGCCACACCAAACTCGGGGTAAGGAATATCATTGTCTTTCAAGAGGGTTGAAAAACTTCCACGATCTTCCGCTAAATCTAATGATTCGTAACTCGTTCCAATAATTTTTATCCCGTATCGGTCTAATTTTTCAGCCAGCTTGAGTGCCGTCTGACCTCCAAGCTGTACAATTACACCTTCAGGTTTTTCGTGACGGATGATATCGTAAATATGTTCCCAAAAAACAGGCTCAAAGTACAGTTTGTCTGCAACGTCAAAGTCAGTAGAAACAGTTTCTGGATTACAGTTTATCATGATGGTTTCATACCCACATTCTGATGCAGCTAGAACTCCGTGAACACAACAATAATCGAATTCAATTCCTTGTCCAATTCTATTTGGACCAGAACCCAAAACAATGATTTTCTTCTTATCAGAAACAATACTTTCATTGTCGCTATATGGCTTCCCTCCTTCTACTTGCATTTGTGCTTCAAAGGTTGAATAGTAATACGGTGTTTTGGCGGAAAATTCTGCCGCACAGGTGTCAACCAACTTATAAACACGCTGAATTCCCATTTCTTCGCGGAGGTTGTAGACTTGGCTTTCCAAGCAACCTAACATATGAGCTATTTGCCGGTCGGCAAATCCTTTTTGCTTGGCTTCTAAAAGCAACGCTTTTTCCAAAGAATCTATTGTAAATTCACTAATTTCTTTTTCCAGTGCATAAAGTTCTTCAAATTGACGCAAGAACCATAGGTCAATTTTAGTGATTTCGTGAATACGGCTCAGTGGAATTCCCATTTGAATGGCATCATACAAAACAAAAACACGGTCCCAACTTGCATAGGTTAGCTTACTAATGATTGTTTCGTAATCGGTATAGCCTTTCCCGTCTGCTCCAAGTCCGTTACGTTTAATTTCTAGGGACTGAGTGGCCTTGTGCAATGCCTCTTGAAACGAACGTCCAATTCCCATCACTTCTCCCACAGATTTCATTTGAAGGCCTAAGACGCGATCCGAGCCTTCGAATTTATCAAAGTTCCAACGGGGAATTTTTACTATAACATAATCGACCGTTGGCTCAAACAAGGCTGAAGTCGATTTTGTGATTTGATTGTCGAGTTCGTCTAACGAATAGCCAAGGGCTAATTTTGCTGCAATTTTCGCAATAGGATAACCCGTTGCTTTCGAGGCTAAAGCGGAAGAACGTGAAACACGTGGGTTTATTTCAATGGCGATAATATCTTCATTTTCGTCTGGGCTTACGGCAAACTGTACATTACATCCTCCTGCAAAATCACCAATATTTCGCATCATTTTGATGGCCATATCTCGCATACGCTGATAGGTTACATCGGACAAGGTCATTGCAGGAGCAACAGTGATAGAGTCTCCTGTATGAATTCCCATGGGATCCATGTTTTCAATGGCACAAATGATGACAACATTATCGTTCTTATCGCGCAATAATTCTAATTCATACTCTTTCCAACCCAAGAGTGCTTTATCAATAAGTACTTCATGAATGGGAGAGGCTTCTAATCCACGGGTCAATAATTCATCGAAGTCTTCTGCTTTGTGAACAAAAGAAGCTCCAGTACCTCCGAGGGTAAACGACGGGCGAATGACCAAGGGGAAACCAAATTTTTGTGCAATTTCTTTTCCTTTCAAGAAAGAAGTTGCTGTTTCAGCTGGTGCTACAGGAATATCTATTGTTTTTAGTAGGTCTTTAAACTGCTGACGGTCTTCGGTAATATTGATGGCATCAATATTTACTCCAATGATCTCAACATTATAATCTGTCCACACCCCTTTTTCATCTGCTTCAATACACAAGTTCAAAGCTGTTTGTCCTCCCATGGTTGGTAATACGGCATCGATATCCCTGTGTTCTTTTAATATTTGAATCAAGGATTTTGTTGTCAAAGGTTTTAAGTAAACATGATCGGCCATGGAAGGGTCAGTCATAATGGTGGCAGGATTTGAATTAATCAAAACAGTTTCAATACCATCTTCGCGTAAAGAACGTAACGCCTGCGTTCCAGCATAGTCAAATTCACAAGCTTGACCAATTATAATAGGACCTGAACCAATGATTAGGATTTTGTTTAGATTTTCTCGCTTTGCCATAATAGTGTATTATCAAAAATAAATATAAAAAAAAAGTGTTACTTAAAAATAAGTAACACTCTAATGGGATGATTATCAATCATAAATTCTTATTTCTTGTGCCTTGGCTCAGATGAAACAGATATTTTCTTTCTTCCTTTTGCTCTTCGGCTAGCCAGTACTTTACGACCGTTTGCAGAGGCCATGCGCTCTCTGAAACCGTGTTTGTTTCTTCTTTTTCTCTTTGAGGGTTGGAATGTTCTTTTCATAATTTCTTAGAATAGATAGAAAGCAGATTTCGTTGCTTTTTTATCGTTGGCAAATATACGATAAGTTTTATTTTAGACAAGAAGAATCAAAAAATAGTTCCGAATGTTTTTACTACTTTAGCAATAAAAATAATTCATGTTCCCTAAGGTCATCAAATTAATCCTCGCAGCAGCGTCAATTGGCTATTCAGTATACCAATTTACAGAAAGTTATACCGGTAATGGTATCTTTTTATTACTGATTGCCGGAATGTTCATCTTACTTTACTTTAAAAATGAAATTATCTTTTTAGCTTTTTTGCGTTTGCGTAAACAAGACTTTGAAGGAACCTTAAAATGGTTGGGACGCATTGGTAATCCTGAAGCAAATTTAGTCAGGAGTCAACAAGGCTATTTTCACTACCTACATGGCGTAATCGAATCGCAAACAAATTTGACCAAGGCAGAGAAATCCTTTAGAAAAGCATTATCTCTAGGTTTGTCGATGAGTACGGATGAAGCAATGGCCAAACTCAGCTTGGCTGGAATTCTTATGCAAAAGCGAAGAAAAAGAGAAGCCACAACTCTTTTAAATGACGCCAAAAAGACGGACACGCACAATGTCTTGAGCGAACAGATTAAAATGATGCAGCAGCAGCTAAAAAAAATCTAAGGCCCTGTCTCTATGGGCAAAGCAATATGATACAGTTTTCTTGATTTGTTATTTAAGTGGTTTTGCAACAACCAGGGATTATATATTTTTAAGGTCTTATAACTGACGCCCATTTGTTCAGAAAAACGAGCAATATTGGTTATCGCAGTATCAACTGGAATTGTTCTGTGGGCCACAGGAGAATAGAGCTGTGCCTTTTCTACAAAAAAGCCAAAGCGTTCTGGTGCCTGAATGATTTCTTTCACTGCAAGAATGCGGAATATATAACGTTTGGTTTCTGTACCCAGTAACAGGTCGTAATAATTGTCTGCTTGTTGCTTATCTAAAATGCGATTGATCCCTGTAATGCCACGGTTATATGAAGCCGCCGCCAAGGTCCAAGAACCCAAGCGCTCTTTGGCTTTTTTTAGATAAGCACAGGCCATACGAGTGGACAATTCTAAATGATAGCGCTCATCTACATTGGCATTGACTTCCAAACCATATTCTTTTCCTGTTGTACGTAAAATTTGCCAAAATCCCTTTGCTCCAGCGGGTGATCTAAGGTTTTCTAAGCCGCTTTCAATCAATGCCAAATACTTAAAATCATCGGGGACTCCTTCTTCTTTTAAAATACGTTCAATCTCAGGAAAAAACTTATTCGCCCTTTTCATCATCAATAGAGTATTTGATTGCCAATAGGTGTTGACCAATAACTCTTTGTCCATACGTTCAACTAAATCAGCTTCATCCAATTGCATTATCTCTCCAGCAAATTCGACTTGAGAAGGAATGTGCAGTGCATGTACTTTATAGGTTGAAGGCTCTCCATAGCTTATTATAAAAGAAGAGTTAATTCTTTCAAACGAAAAAAAGCTTAAACCAATTAGAAAAATTGAACAGAAAAAAAGAGTGAAAAAACGGCTAGGTTTCATAGTTAATTATGCATTTAAAATTATGGAAGGTAAATTTTCATTGAACCATTTATGATGGGTTAAAATCATGGCATGTGTTGCCTTTTTGAGTTTATAAAATTGATGACTAGTTTCTAAATTTTTGATTGGAAAAACGACATCCCTGTCGCCGTGTATGTGAATTACTTCAGGATTTATTTCTGCTTGATCCCAATGAACAATTTGATCAATTGACCAATCGAGATAGGCAGGATCACGTTCAGACAAATAGGTTTGGTAGGCTTTCACTTTTGATTGAATGGAAGGACCAAATACATATAAGGCTAAGCTCTCCAAACTTTCAATCCACTGAGTAGGTAATAGCTTATGTGCTCCAGTAGTTTTAGCTAATTTCATGGAAAGTGTAAATTCAGCATTTGATTTTACGCTTGAAACAATAATGACTTTTCTGCAAGAGATATGCTTGGACATTTCTTGAACAAGTATGCCTCCAAAAGAAACCCCAAGAAGCACAGGGTCTTTGTGGGTTATTCGCTCACACATTCGCTGAGCATACTGATTCAAGTGTTCTCCTTTTAATGGACTAATCCAAGACAATTTAACCAATTCAAAGGGTTCAGGCAACTCGATATATTCAAATATCCTTGGGCTAGCTGCCATGCCTGGCATCAAATAAAGCGGTATTTTGTTTTTATACGCCACAGTAATGTTAAATTAATGTTATACCCTATTTTAATTTTATGTATATTTGTTGTCTGGTTTTGTTAAAAAACCTTTACCAAATTAACATAATTTGTTGATAAATCCGGCTTTTAGGCCAATCAAACGAAACACTTTTTTACATGAGTAAACTTGTACTAGAAAACAACGATTTTTTACGTCAATTTGAAGTTATGGTTAATAAAACTATGGCGCGTATTGAATATGCTGAACAAGAACGAAAAATATTTTTAACGAAATTAATTGTTCCAGAAAATATTTCCACCGCTGAGTTTAAAGATGAATTCATCAAATTGGTACTAGATAATGTTGCCGAAAGGAACCTTAAGGTTGTGCCAACTAGTCCTGAAATTGCTGGATTTCTTAGAAAAAACAAGCGTTATAAAGAATTGCTTCCTGTCGGAATCAAACTTTAAGCTTCCGTACGAACGAAGCCTTCATCGTCTATTCTAGATAAACATACGTTTTCCAATGTATTGATTGCAGCAGGATCCCAAATTTTGCGCATTTTTATATAGTTGGACGTAAATCCATGGATATACCCCTTCTTGTTTTCACCTTCCCACAACACCTGTTGGGTAGTCCCCAATTGTGATAGGTAGAACGCATGTCTTTTCTTTACAGAAAGACCTCGCAATAGTTTTGATCGTTTATTTCTTACAGACATGGGAACAACCTCATCAAAATGAATTGCTTCAGTATTGGGACGTTCAGAATAGGTGAAAACATGCAAATAGGAAATGTCCAAATCAGCTAGAAAACGATAAGTAGTCAAAAACTCCTCCTCAGTTTCACCCGGAAAGCCCACAATAACATCTACCCCAATGCAGGCATGGGGCATGACTTGCTTGATTTGTTGCACACGATCAACATATAATTTTGACAAATAGCGGCGGCGCATTTTTTTTAAGACAAGGTCACTCCCACTTTGAAGCGGTATATGGAAATGAGGGACAAAATGTGCACTCTTTCCAACAAAATCTATGATTTCATTTTTCAATAAATTGGGCTCTATCGAAGAAATGCGAATACGCTCAATACCCTTGACAGCATCCAATGCAACAACAAGATCTAAAAAAGTGTCGTCGTGTTTTTTTAGGCCGTACTCCCCTTTCCCAAAATCACCAATATTTACACCAGTCAAAACAATTTCTTTAATGGACTGTGCGGCAATTTCTTCAGCTTTTTGGGCAACATTAGCGACAGTATCGCTACGTGAAATTCCACGTGCCAAGGGGATGGTACAATAGGAACATTTATAATCACATCCATCTTGGACTTTCAAAAAAGCACGGGTGCGATCGCCGGTGGAAAAACTACTTTGGTATTCATTCACATCTTCAATCTCACAGGAATGCACTTCAGAGACAGATCGTTTGGTTAAATCGCTTAAATAGTGTGTCAAATTAAATTTTTCGGAGGCGCCCAACACTAAGTCTACACCCGCAACATCGGCAAGGGCTTCGGGTTGTAATTGTGCATAACAACCAATGGCAGCAACAAAAGCTTGATCGTTTTGACGAAGTACCTTTGCAACCAATGCCTTGAAACGTTTGTCCGCATTTTCGGTTACAGAACAGGTATTGATAATATACACATCGGCTGGCTGATCAAATTCGACACGATCATAATACTCTGAGGAAAAGTCTTTTGAAATTTCCGCAGTTTCTGCAAAGTTCAATTTACATCCAAGGGTATGAAAAGCCACCTGAATTTTATCGGTAGCAGAGGTCGGTTTTTGTTGAAGGGTTGTTGCCAATACTAATTTAAATAGCTTAAATTTAGGACAAAGATACAATTTTGAAACACAATCTTTTCCGCTTTTACAAAGTGATGT
This sequence comes from uncultured Flavobacteriaceae bacterium, assembly GCA_905478905.1. Taxonomy (GTDB): domain Bacteria; phylum Bacteroidota; class Bacteroidia; order Flavobacteriales; family Flavobacteriaceae; genus Arcticimaribacter. Next base: position 9,688 of record CAJQKN010000105.1, read on the forward strand.
CTTTTGGTATTATCTTGCCTTTGCTATTCGTGTTTTGCCATCAAAACACAGCAGTAGATGACACAGCAGTTTTTCGCTACAATGAATTCCGAAACATCACCTCTTTAGACCCCGCTTTTGCGCGAAATCCTCAAAATATATGGCCCATTCAACAAGTCTTTAACGGGCTAGTACAATTGGATGACTCCTTGAATGTGATTCCTGAAATTGCTCACAAATGGGAAATTGATTCTTTGGGAAAGACCTATACCTTTTATTTGCGACAGGATGTTGAATTTCATCCCTCTCCCAGTTTTGGAGATCAAAAAACACGTAAAGTTGTGGCAGCCGATTTTACCTATAGTTTTGACCGATTGACAGACCCCACAGTAGGTTCTCCAGGGGGCTGGGTAATGCAACAGGTCGAAAGCTATCAAGCACTAAACGATAGTGTTTTTCGCATCCACTTAAAACAAGCCTTTCCAGCCTTTATTAGCTTGTTGAGTATGCGGTATTGTTCAGTTGTACCCAAAGAGGTGATTGAAGATACACAGCACGATTTTAGAAAACACCCCATTGGTACTGGACCTTTTAAGTTTAAGGCATGGGAAGAGGACGTGAAGTTGGTCTTACGGAAAAACAGCCTGTATTTTGAAAAAGACGATGATGGGCACCAGCTCCCCTATTTAGAAGCCATTGCAATTAGTTTTCTTCCAGACATACAAAGCGAATTTATGCTGTTTTCAAAAGGGAAATTTGATTTTTTAAATTCTCTTGATCCGTCCTATAAGGATGAGTTATTGACTCCATCTGGGGAATTACAAGAAAAATACTCAGCGCAGATACAGATACAAAAAGGACCCTATCTCAATACAGAATACATTGGATTTTATATGGACAGCAAAAATCCAGCGCTACAATCTGCCGCAATTCGAAAGGCCATCAACATTGGGTTTGATCGGGAAAAAATGATTAAGTATTTGCGAAATACCATTGGTTTTCCAGCGTTGAATGGTTTTATCCCCAAGGGACTTGCTGGCAGAAATACCAAATTACTCAATGAATACAATCCCCAATTAGCTAGAAAATTAGTAGCAGAATTTATAAACGAAACAGGCCATGTGCCAAGCATACAATTGGCGACTGACATCAATTACCTTGACATTTGTGAATACCTTCAACGTGAGATGCAAAAAATAGGAGTCGAACTGACAATAGACTTAATGCCAACCCCAACTTTACGCCAAGCCAAATCGTCTGGAAAACTAGAAGCTTTTCGAGCAAGTTGGATCGCAGATTACCCTGATGCAGAAAATTATTTATCCCTCTTTTACGGACAAAACTTCTCTCCCTCAGGGCCAAATTACACCCACTATAAGAACATTGAATACGATCGACTATATGCCAAGGCAATGACCATTTCGTCCATTGAGGAACGTGCCTTAGTTTACCAAAAAATGGATCAAATGATCATGGAATATTATCCCATTGTTCCTTTGTATTATGATCAAGCAATCCGCTTTGTTCAAAAAGAAATAAGTGGTTTGGAAATGAACCCTTTGAATTTACTTCAGCTTAAAAAAGTAAGAAAAAACTAATCCTTACGCCATTTCGAGGACAGCTCGAAAACATGGGCTAATATAGTACGGTCAATTGCGGTTAAGGGAATTTCTTTTCGCTCCATCATTGCTTCGTTTGCTTCCATTGCTTTGTCGAAGGTATTGGTTTTGAAGCCCTGCGCTCCTCCATAACTAAAACTTGGAATAAATGTTCTGGGGAAACCAACACCAAAAAGATTGGCACACACCCCTACCACAGTTGCTGTATTAAAAGCTGAATGAATACTACAACGACTAAAATCTCCCATCATTAGTCCACAAAACTGTAACTCTATTTTCGCAAAGTTCTCCGATTCGTAATTCCAAACCCTTAACTTACTGTAACTATTCTTAAGGTTAGAAGCATCGGTTGCAGCGCCAATATTGCACCATTCACCAATAACCGCATTACCTAAAAAGCCATCATGACCCTTATTTGAATAACCAAAAATCAGTACATTATTGAGCTCCCCTCCTACCTTTGAATAAGGTCCAATGGTTGTTCCTCCATATATTTTTGCTCCCATTTTAACAATAGTATTTCTGCACAGTGCAATGCTACCGCGCAACATACTTCCCTCCATGATTTCAACATCTTTACCGATATATATGGGCCCATGAGCGGCATTTAAGGTGGCATATTCTACTCTAGCACCTGCTTCAATAAAAATATTTTCAGGAGAAATTACCTGATTTGTTGTAGCGATTTTCGCTGATGTTCTTCCTTGGGTTATACGTTGAAAATCTTGCTGCAGAACAACATCGTTCAAAGTATAAAGATCCGTTATACTTGACAAATGCAATAATTCGTCTTTCCATTCGATCAAATCAAAATCAGCTAAATCTTTAGGGGGCTGTTTTTCAGCACTCACACATGCAATGAGTTGCCCCTTGAAATGAAGCGCTTGATTTTCTCTGAGCTTTAAAATTGCTGTAGCTAAAGGAGCAGTTGGAATATAACTCGGATTAACAAAAGTATTTAAGGCCTCAAAAGCTGCTGGAAACTTGTCGCGCAAATAGACCTGAGTGAAAACAGTACAAGAGGATTTTAAAAATGCCTCCCACTTATCAATCAATTGATCAATACCAATACGAAGATGGGCAACTGGTCGAACAAAGGTAAAGGGCAATAAATGATTCCTTTCTGGACCGTCAAATAGAAGAATGTTCATGGGCATTTAAAAGTTTATTTTCTTCATGTAAAAATAAGGATAAAATTGTGAAGCAAAACAAAGGCAAAAAAAAACTGCCTCGAAAGACAGTTTTTAGAAATGGTTAAGTTCAATTTATTTTTTGAACTTGGCATATTTGTTTTTGAACTTGTCAATTCGACCCGCAGTATCAACCAATTTGGTTTTCCCAGTGTAGAATGGATGAGAAGTTCTAGAAATTTCAAGTTTTACAAGTGGATACTCACTTCCATCAATGTCAATTGTTTCTTTAGCATTAACGGTAGACTTCGTTATGAATACGTCTTCGTTGGACATGTCCTTAAAGGCAACTAGTCTGTAATTTTCTGGATGAATATCTGCTTTCATAGTTATTTGTTTTCAAATGGTGTGCAAATGTAATTGTTTTTTCTAAATTTATAAAATAGAAACTCACTTAAATCTTAAACATCATGAAAAATTCAGCTGCATCTTTAAAATCACATATTCTACAATACGGAATCATGCTTGGGGCAATCTCTGTCGTCTTTGGCCTAATGCTCTTCTTCTTGGACATGCACTATACACAAGAAAGTGCCGTTGGAATTGTAAGTATTGCCCTTACTGCTGGAGTTATCATAATTGGACAATTCAATTTCAGAAAAGAAAACGAAGGTTTCCTTTCTTTTGGAGAAGCACTTAAACTAGGTGTGGGTATTGCACTTATTAGTAGTATTATAGGTGTTACTTATCAAGTACTACTTGTGACCGTTATCGACCCAGACACTATTCCAAAAATGATTGAAGTAGCTAAAAATCAGCTTTTTGACTCCAACCCTGAAATGTCGCAAGAACAATTGGATCAAATTCTAGAAATGCAAAGTAAATTCATTTCTCCTAAAATGATGGTTGCATTTGGATTGATTGGTGGATTATTGATTGGATTTATTATTTCAATGATTAGCGGACTAATCCTAAGACGCAATCGCCCAGAATAGCGGGTATTTTTGTAAGTTTGTAGGCGCAAGACGACTATGGACTTAACAATCATTATCCCTTTACTCAACGAAGAAGAATCTCTTCCGGAATTACACAGCTGGATCATAAAAACAGTTGAACCCCTTTCACTTACTTATGAGCTTCTCTTTATAGACGATGGAAGTACAGACAATTCTTGGGAATGTATCCGCACTTTATGTAATAAACACCAAAGCACACAGGGCATTCGATTTACACGGAATTTTGGAAAATCACAAGCTCTACATGCCGGTTTTGCTCAGGCAAAAGGAAATGTTGTCATTACTATGGATGCCGACTTACAGGATTCACCAGACGAAATACCGGTTCTTTATAAACGCTTGTTGGATGACAAACTCGATATCTTATCTGGATGGAAAAAGAAACGCTATGATTCTGTACTTTTAAAAAATATTCCCTCCAAACTGTTCAACTGGGCAGCGCGACGAAGTTCTGGGATTTATTTGCATGATTTTAATTGTGGTTTAAAAGCCTACCGTTCAGAAGTGGTTAAAACAGTAGAAGTCTATGGTGAAATGCATCGCTATATCCCTGTTTTGGCTGCTCACGAAGGATTTACACGTATAGAGGAGCAAATTGTGCAACATCAAGCACGTAAATATGGGGTGACAAAATTTGGACTAAATCGCTTTATCAATGGTTTCTTGGATTTAATTACCTTAACTTTTTTACACCGCTTTGGAAAGCGACCCATGCATTTTTTCGGACTTTGGGGAAGCATCATGTTTTTGATTGGCTTTTCTTTTGCCGCCTATCTTGGGATCGATAAATTATATTTCACTCCTGATGGACGATTGATTGCACAACGGCCAGAATTCTTCATCTCGCTCACCACCATGATATTGGGTGGTCAGTTTTTTGTTGCTGGCTTTATAGGAGAACTTATGGTTGGACAACAGAAAAACAGCTCCCGCTATAGTATTTCAGAATACCTAACTACACCAAATGACACTTAACGAACGAATTGAGCAGTGGGAAAAAGCTCCCTTTGATGCTACAACAATTGCTGAAGTCAATACACTCAGAGAAAACCCAAATGAATTAGAAGACGCCTTTTACGCTGATGTAGCTTTTGGCACTGGAGGCATGCGCGGAATTATGGGAGTGGGTACCAATCGCATCAATCGTTATACACTTGGAAAAGCCAGCCAAGGCTTGGCCAATTACCTCAATACACGCTTTAAAAATACGGTGCCAAAAATTGTTATTGCCTATGATTGCCGTAACAATAGTCATGCCTTTGCAAAAATTGTTGCCCAAGTATTTTCGGCAAATACTATTGAAACCTATCTTTTTTCTACATTGCGTCCAACGCCTGTTCTCTCCTTTGCTGTGCGGCAATTGGAAGCTCAGGCTGGAATTGTCCTCACTGCTTCACACAATCCACCAGAATACAATGGATACAAAGTATATAACCAATTCGGTGGTCAAATCGTTCCTCCAGAAGACAATCACATTGTCCAACATATTGAGGCACTCAACTTTTCAGACATAGGTTGGGAGGAAAATCCATCATTAATTCATGACATTGACACAAAAGTGGATGACGCCTATGTGGAAACTATTGTAAATAAAAGCATTCTTAGTGTCCATCAACGAAGTAAAACGTCCATCGTCTTTACCTCGCTTCATGGAACAGCAACTGCTACTATGCCAGCTGTTTTTAAAAAAGCGGGCTACACCAATGTTCACTGGGTCGAAGAACAAAGTGAACCCAATGGAAATTTTCCCACGGTTGTTTCACCCAATCCAGAAGAAAAGGAAGCCTTTGAACTTGCTCTTAAAAAAGCGAAAAAAATAGATGCCGATATTATTTTAGGTACAGATCCTGATGCTGATCGTTTGGGAATTGGAATCAAAAATCTCGAGGGTGAATGGATGCTCTTAAATGGTAATCAGCTAATGGTTGTCTTGACTCGTTTTGTACTAGAAAATAGTCCAGTTTCTTCGAACAATTTTATTGCATCAACTGTTGTTTCTACCCCTATGATGGGCAAAATGGCAGAGGCGTTTAAGGTGGAATGCAAATTAGGACTTACGGGTTTTAAATGGATTGCCAAGATGATCCAAGATTTTCCAGCTCAAACCTTTTTATGCGGGGGTGAAGAAAGTTATGGCTTCTTGTATGGAGAAGATGTTAGGGACAAAGACGCAATTAGTGCTGCTTTATTGGCCTGTGATCTCCAATCCCATTTGGCTGCAAAAGGAAGTTCAGTCTATGCCTACCTTATCGATAGCTATCATCGTTATGGTTGTTTCCACGAAGATCTAGTTTCAGTAAACAAGAAAGGCAAAAAAGGAGCAGAAGAAATTGATGCCATAATGCATGAATTTAGAACCAATACGCCCACAACAATTGCCGGAATAGCTGTGATTGCGTTCGATGATTTCCTTGACAGTATGACCACATTGGCAAATGGGGAAAAACAAACCATTGATTTACCTAAGGCAAATGTATTATGCTTTCATTTGGAAGATGGTTCAACCATTGCTGTTCGACCAAGTGGCACAGAACCGAAAATTAAATATTACTTTAGCGTCAATGCTTCTCTTGACAAAGCCAGCAATTATACCTTGGTGAACAATCAGTTAAAGGAAAAATGCAAACAACTCATTAATTTTTTTGCCTCCTAAATGACCTATTTCAAGAAAATATTTGCCTATGCCGGCCCCTATAAAATATATATTGGGCTCAATATTTTCTTCAATATTTTCTATGCATTATTTAGTGCAGTATCATTCATCGCAATGGTTCCAATGCTAAATGTTTTGTTTGGAGAAACACCCAAAGTAGACACATTACCTACCTACACTGGCCTTTCAAATCTAAAAGAATACTTGACCGAGAGGATAAACTACGAGATTTCTCAAACTGTAACCGATGACCCATTGATAGCGCTAATGCTATCCATTGGACTAATTCTAGTATTATTCTTTTTGAAGAATTTATTCAACTATTTTGCCCTTTTCTTCATTACTTTTTTACGTAACGGAATTTTACAAGACCTCCGCAATGATCTTTTTCAAAAAATGGTAGAACTCCCCATTGCTTTTTTCAGCGAAAAGAAAAAAGGCGATACCATTGCCCGAATAACGGCCGATGTTCTGGAAATTCAGCATTCTTTTTTATCTATTCTAGAAGTTTTTATCCGTGAGCCACTAACGATTGTCTTCACCCTCATATTGATGTTCAATATCAACCTAAACTTGAGTTTGTTTGTTCTGCTCTTCATTCCCATTTCTGGACTAATTATTTCCGTTATTGGAAAAGCACTTAAACGCAAATCTGATCGTGTTCAAAAAGAACAAGGTGAGTTCTTGTCCATTATTGAAGAAACTTTGGGAGGACTCACCATTGTCAAAGCTTTTTTTGCAGAAAACCAATTCTATAAAAAGTTTGCAGCCTCAACCCATCGTTTTTATCATTTTAATAACACTCTCATTAACCGACAAAACTTGGCCTCCCCCATGAGTGAATTTCTAGGAATTGGTGTGATTGGTGGTCTCCTTTGGTTTGGCGGAAAAATGGTACTTGTTGATCAAAGTTTATCTGGGACGGTTTTCCTTTCGTTCATGCTATTGGCCTATAATATCCTTACCCCAGCCAAAGCGATAAGTAAAGCAAGCTACACCATCAAAAAGGGAGATGCAGCTGCAGAGCGAGTACTTGAGTTATTGGAAACTGAAAACAGCATTAAAGAAAGTAACAATCCACAGCGGTTAGACGAATTGAACACTTCAGTAGATTTTAAACAGGTAAATTTCTCTTATGGAGAACATCCCTTATTAGAAAACTTTAATCTCAGTCTAAAAAAGGGGCAAACTGTTGCTTTGGTTGGAGAATCGGGCAGTGGAAAAACGACTCTTGCCAAACTCCTGAATCGCTTTTATGATGTGACAAGCGGAGAAATAACCATTGACGGGGTCAACATAAAAAACATCGCTAAAGAAAATTTGCGCCAACTAATTGGCTTGGTTACGCAAGAAGCTATTCTATTCAATGATACCGTTGCTAACAATCTTTGTTTGGGAAAACTCTCTGCCACTGAAGAAGAAATGATAAATGCGGCGAAAATTGCCAATGCCCACGATTTCATCATGGAGCTTCCCAACGGCTATCAAACCAATATAGGAGACGGAGGTGGCAAACTCTCTGGAGGTCAAAAGCAGCGCCTTTCTATTGCTCGTGCCATATTAAAAAACCCAACTATTTTAGTCTTAGATGAAGCAACCTCGGCCTTGGATTCTGCTTCAGAGAATCTAGTACAAGAAGCCCTAGAGAAACTAATGCAAGACCGAACCTCTTTGGTCATTGCCCACCGTTTGTCTACCATTCAAAAAGCCGATTCAATTGTAGTAATGGATAAAGGAAAAATCATTGAACAAGGAAGCCACCTAGAACTCATGCAAACCGATGGAGCCTATGCTTCACTGGTAAAACTGCAACGTTTATAAATTCATGCGAAAACTACATCCAAATCAAGCCGAAGCCATTGCCAATGCTTTGTCAATTATACTCGAGGAAAATAAACGTGCCTCTCGTGTTTTAGAAAATTTTATCGAAGAACATCCTAAATGGGGAGCAAGAGATCGAAATCTATTTTATGGCGCTGTGTATGACATACTTCGTTGGAAACGATTATACAGCTTCTATGCAGGTCTGAAAGACACAGATATACCCTATTGGTCTTGGTTAAAAACCTGGTGCATTCTTCACGATTACAGCATTCCAGACTGGAATGAAATGGACTGTACACCACAGCTTTCCAAGGAAGAACTTCTTGCTTTATCGCCTCCTCAAGAGGCCGTTAAGCATTCGTTTCCGGACTGGCTATTTGAACTTGGAGAAAAAGAACTGGGCGGGATTTGGAAAAAACAATGTCACGAATTAAATCAACAAGCCGGCATCTCACTTCGTGTAAACCGTTTAAAAGCAAGCCCAAAAAAGGTGCAGACTGAATTACAGGAAAAATATCAAGTTGAAACAATTCTCTCGAAAAAATATCCAGATGCACTCCTACTACCAAAAGGACGTAAACTAAATAAAAATCCACTTTTTACCCATGGGTATTTTGAAATTCAAGACGCCAATTCTCAACAAATTGCTCCTTTCTGCCGGGTTGAACCTGGCATGAATGTCATAGATCTATGTGCTGGAGCAGGTGGAAAGACTTTGCACTTTGCTGCATTAATGCGGAATAAAGGTACAATAAGGGCCTATGACGTTGAACCCAATAAACTGAAAGAACTAAATCGTCGGGCAAAAAGAGCAAAACTCACTCTTCTTGAAGCAGCCGTTTTGAACGAAAAAACACTGATGCAAGCAAATACCAACTGGGCAGATGTACTTTTAATCGATGCTCCCTGCAGTGGACTGGGTACACTAAAAAGAAGTCCTGAAATAAAATGGAATCTTCGACCAGAAACCCTCAAAAGTTTACAAGAAACGCAACGGGAGTTACTTTACAAAGGAGCCAACTGGGTGAAAAAAGGCGGGAGCATGGTCTATGCTACCTGCTCAATTCTACCCTCAGAAAACGAGGAACAAGTCGCTTTATTTCTTCAAGAAAATGCTGATTTTAACCTAATAGAACAGAAAAACATTCTCCCTAGCGAGAGTGCTTTTGACGGTTTCTACATGGCTCGCCTACAAAAGCTGTAGGTTAAAAGTTAATGAAGGTAATTAAATTGAACTGGTCTCTGCTAGAGCTCTCAAAAAACTGATTCATATATCCAGCTTCTATTCGAGTGTTGGCGTTGAGTTTGTAGCCAATCCCTCCATAAACACGATTTCGATCGAAGATGGAAGATTTTGAATTCAAGAAGATCTCATTATAGGCCGACAGATAATACTTTGGATTCTCTACTTCTTTTTTGGCCAAGGGAATATTGAGCGATAAGAAATAGCGAAAACGCATTTTAAAATCGTCTTCTACAAAACGCTGTTCAAAACGATACCGATGGCTCAAACCAAGCCTTCCTAACTTCTGCTTGGTGGTGAATTGTTGAAAAATTCGGTGCTCATTGACATCAAATTTATCGCGCCCATTTGCAGCATAATTTTGGGATAAAATATACCCATATCCCAAAAGTAAATTATTGTTGTTTTCAGTCAAATTATAACCAATCCCTGTGCGCAATAACAATTGCTCTAAGTCACCAATAGCATTATAATTTCTATACTGCACTTCATTGTGAATATTCCATTTTTCATTCACCTTTTTACTTCCAATATAGATAAGCCAATTCCCAAGATTACTCTCTTGTGCGAAAGATAAAGATGGTAGCATTAACATTACTGATAACGCTACCATGACTGGTCTAAGTTGTTTAAGCATAAAAAGAAACTTTTCCTGTAGCAATATCATACATACCGCCAACGATTTTAATCTCTCCGTTGTCTTCCATCTCCTTTAGAATTGGACTTTTAGAACGAATATCTTCGATGGTCATTTCGACATTTTTCGCTGCAACGGCATTGACAAAATCAATATTAGCAGAAGTGCGTTCACTTTCATCTGCTGGAGAAGAAACAGCTTCAACAGCTGGCTCTAATTTATTAATTAGGCTTGTTAGATTCCCCATTCTTGCATGATCGCAAGCGCCTTTTACAGCACCACAGGCAGTATGACCAAGCACAACTAGAACTTTGGTTCCAGCAAGTTTACAGGCGAATTCCATGCTTCCAAGAATATCTTCGTTAACGAAATTCCCTGCAATACGAATACTAAATAAATCGCCAATTCCTTGGTCAAAAATGTGTTCTGCTGAGACGCGCGAGTCGATACAATGCAATACTGTTGCAAAAGGGTATTGTCCTGTGCTGGTCTCTTCTACTTGCGCATTCAAATTACGAGAAATTTGATTCCCATTTAGGAAGCGCTCATTTCCTTCTTTTAATGCCGATAAAGAAGTTTGTGGTGTCATTATAGCTTGAGTGTCTTTTGTATGTGCTTTCATATGTACTTTTTTAAACGATTATTTTTTTAAACTGTTTTTGGATATAATTTAAAAAACTGAATGAAACTTTCAGGATTTTCTTTTATTCCTCTTTCGGAAATTAAATTGATGTGTATATTTCTATTGCGTGCCTTTTCAGAAAAATCTTCCAAAATTTCGATGATGTCATTATCAAGATAGCGTGTCTTGGTCACATCTAAATCTAAATAACTATCGTGTGGTAAACTATCCAATTCTTTCAAAATTGCCCCTTTGTTAAAGAAAGTAACTTCTTCTGCCAAGGTCATTTTGATTTTGTGCTGTCCGTTACTAACATCCTCCATGTGCAAGAAGTGTGAATTTTGGAAACTCTTGATTAGTATAACAACGATTCCAACCATTAAACCAAGGGATATTCCTATCAATAAATCCGTGAAAATTATTCCTAAAATAGTTACGATAAAGGGAGTAAATTGTTTCCAACCTAATAGATACATTTCTTTGAATAAGGAGGGTTTTGCCAATTTATATCCGACAATAAATAGAATTGAAGCCAATACCGATAAAGGAATTTTATTCAATAAATTAGGGATTAAAATCACAGAAATAAGCAACAATATTCCATGAATAATGGCAGACATTTTGGTTTTTCCCCCCGACTGAATATTTGCAGAACTTCGCACAATAACTTGGGTTACAGGAAGACCTCCAATGAGTCCTGAAAAAATATTTCCAATTCCCTGCGCAAGTAATTCTCTATTGGTTGGTGTTACTCTCTTTAAAGGGTCAATTTTATCGGTTGCTTCTACACAGAGTAACGTTTCTAAACTAGCCACCAAAGCAATGGTGAAAGCGGTAATCCAAATTTGCGGATTCCCAATGACACCAAAATTTGGAAAACGAAACTGCGCTAAAAAGGAAGCAGAATCTTCTGGAACGGGAACACTAACAAGAAGATCACTTGAAATTCCCCAAAAAGAATTCTCATCGATCACAAGAAAGTAAACAATTCCAGCAACAACTGCTACCAAAGGTCCTTGAATCAATTGAAACAGCTTTCCTTTGGAAGCCAATACATTGCTCCACAGTAACAAAATAAAAAGTCCAATAAAAGCAATCATGGTAGCCCCAGGACTTATGTAATTAAAGGAATTGACTATTTCAGAAAAGGTATTTTCTCCATCCACTTGAAAAAAAGCAAAACTCCCCTCAGAGGTTGCATTATAACCAAAGAAATGAGGTATTTGCTTAAGGATTATAATGATCCCTATACCGGTTAACATTCCTTTGATAACAGAAGAAGGAAAATAATAACCAATAACCCCTGCCTTAAGAATTCCAAAAAGAAACTGAATAACTCCTCCTAACACAACGGCCAAAAGAAAGTTCTCAAAACCCCCAAGGGTTCCAATAGAGGTAAGGACGATGGCCGCTAAACCTGCAGCGGGTCCACTTACCCCTACCTGAGAGCCACTTATGGCTCCCACAACGACTCCTCCAACAATACCAGCAATTAGTCCTGAAAAAAGTGGTGCACCACTGGCCAGTGCAATCCCTAAACACAAAGGAATAGCGACAAAAAATACAACTATACTTGCCGGGATATCAGTTTTTAAATTATTAAATAGATTCGAATTATTCATTATAGTATGTTAAATAAAGTTTGGATCAATCTTTGAAATATGACAATGATTGAAAAATAAATTTAGTGTTTGTTTTGTGCAATGAAATATAGATTTTCATTACAACCAAAACCGAGATTCAATCTTATACAAAGTGGAATGTTAACTATACTCGGGTGGGGGCAATTGGATTTCACGTGCAAAATGCTGAAGCCAACATTGCTTTCCGAAAATTGCGCTTTTCTTTTCTGAATTATCTTTTAGTTGATCGTCATTGGCGTGAAAAAATTCAATCTTTTTGTCTTTAGCCTCGTCTTCTTCGTGACTTTCATTTTCACCCATATCAATGTCTAGGACAAAATCAATCGCTGTGATTTTTTGATCATTATAGACAGTAGCCGATTGAATAACTGATTGAAGAACAATAGAAACAAGAACAAAAGTAAAGGCTAACAAACGTATAGACGCCATAAGTATATTATTTTCCTTCATCTTAATCTCTCTTAATTGTTTTAAACACTAAGTCCAAATAAAAACGAACAACATTGTCTTTCCCTTTTTCAACATCTGTCAATGACGGAAGGTGTTCTGAGAAATACCGCTGCTGATGCGCCCCTTCAATTGTAGTGGAAATGAGCATATGAGGAAATTCATATGAAGGATTTACTTCTAAAACGAAATCACTTACCCGTTGCACCACCCTTTTGTAGGTAGTATAATATCCCTTTTCATTTTCAATGTCAATTGCTTTGGTGTGGTATACTTTTGCCGATTCTGACACAATTATCTTGTTTAAAAGCACCTCATTGATGTAGGAAAAAGAATTGTCTTCAATAATTTCCTGGGTTAAAATCTCT
>CAJQKN010000106.1 GCA_905478905.1 uncultured Flavobacteriaceae bacterium
TTTCTACTAGTTTTCAACTATATATACTAATTGTCCATTAGCGCAAAATCGTAATCAATACTCTAGATTTCAATTAATATCCAGTGTTTTGCGTCAAATTAGGGTTGTTGCCAAGTTCAAGTGCAGGAATTGGAAACAACAAGTGCTTTTCTTGAAGCGTTTGATTTGAACTGAGAAGAGTATGTCCTACAAAATTGTCAAAACTGCCCGTCACACTATTAAAGGCCTTTCTAAGGCGAACCATATCAAACCAAGCTTTTCTCTCATAGCATAACTCATGCCATCTTTCTTTCCAAATTAATTCTCTGAATGCATCTTTAGACAAAGAGCTTGGCGTGGTTAATCCTGCTCTATCTCTGACTCTTTTTACAGCATTAATAGCAGCTGCAGATGGACCAGAAACTTCATTTGAAGCTTCAGCATAAATTAACAATACTTCGGCAAAACGAATAACAGAAAAATTCAGGAAGTCACCTTGACCATTGCCATCCACAGTATCGCTTCCGAAATTGGCTACATTAAAGGCTTTAAAAATATGAGGACCACCTAAGTCAGTAAGCGCTCCGTTTCCGCCCACAAAGTAATCAGTATAAAACCAACCTTGACGATTTACTTTTCGCAAATCTCCACTTTCAAATGAGTTATAAAAATTTGTTTCAGGCAAATTTGTTTGCCATCCTGTAGCTCCACCTTTAGTAATGTTTCTGGCAGGTAGAAAGCTTAATGATTCGTAGTTTGCACTCACATTGGGCGCATATTGAACGCTGAAAATATGTTCAATGGTGTTTTCATTACTTTCTAGAGAAATTTCGTTATAGGTATCAAATAACCCAATGCTTGGACTTAAGTTCATTACCTCTAGGGCTTTAGTTGCCGCATCAGCATAATGCGCTGTTATGTTTAGTGGGTGTCCAGCCATAGTTAAATAAACTTTAGCCAATAGTGACTTAACCGCTGCTAAAGATACCCTACCTGATGCATCTGTAGATGGCAATCCTGCTGTTTCAGCAAATTGTAAATCAGAAACAATTTGATCATAAACAATGTCTTGCGAAGTTCGTTGAGCATAAAAATTATCAGAACCGGTACCTACAGGAGTGGTAATTAAGGGAACATCTCCCCAGATTCGAACAGCATTAAAATAAGCCCAAGCTCGAAGGAAATAGGCTTCTCCTAAAATTTGTTTTTTTCGTGCCTCAGACATAAAAATAGCTGGAACATTTTCAATCACCATATTTGCGTTACCAACAAGCTTATAAGTTCCTGCCCAAATACTTCTAGCATGTATTAAATTAGAAGTATAAGACAATGATGCTAAACTATTCAAGTCTGGATTACTAGAGCTATTATTTATTGATTGTCCCGAAACAGCTTCCAATAAATGCCAATTACTTGAATTTCCTCCAGAAAACCCACCGAAAACATCTCTTGTGGTCGCATAAACTGCGTTCAATGCAGATTCAGCATGAGTCCCTGTTTTATAAAAAGAATCTGGATTTAAAGAGGATTGGTTATTTTCCTCTAAAAAATCTGAACAACTTAATATAGTTGTGGTTATGAGCGCTAAAGTGAGTGCTCTATTTATATCTTTTAGTTTAAAAATTTTCATAAGTTATGATTTTAAGTTTCCTGTAATTAAAGTCCAATTTGTAATCCTAGTACAAAGGTTGAAGATCTTGGATAATCATACCACTTCACCCCTTGGGAAGCAACACCGCTACCCCCAAATGCATTTTTGTCATCTACTTCAGGATCTCCCATTAAATCTTTATTCATTATTAAAAAGAAATTCTGAGCCGAAGCATAGATTCTTAAATTATTTAAGTTAATGCGTTGAAGCAATTCTGGGTTAAATGTATATCCAAACATCAAGTTATTTCCACGAAGGAAGGAACCATCTTTCACCATGTGAGAATCATATAATGACACATATCCAGCAGAGGAATTTCTTAGTTGTGGAATCATTGTATTTTGATTGTCTGGAGTCCAAGCATCTAATACTGTTGTATAATTATTGGCTCTTCCTACTTCGTTTTCACCCTGATGTAATGCAAGGTCTGCAACATCGTTACCAATGGAATATTGAAGATCAATGGTGAGATCAAAGTTTCCGTATGTAAAATAATTTACAAAGGTTCCATAGGCATCGGCATATCCATTCCCAATTATTGATCTATCATCGTTATCAATAACAGAATCACCATTGAAATCTTTATGCTTTACGTCTCCAGGCAACAAACCATATCTAGCAGCTTCTGTAGCTTCATCTGTACCCCAGACTCCCAAACGAGTAAACCCATACATAGATCCCATAGCCTCACCTATTCTAATGATTGAACCACCACCGAGATAATCACCTGATCCAACACCAAAAATATCAGAAGGTGAAGCGAGTGAAAGCACTTCATTTGTATTCATCGAAATATTAAAAGTTGAATTCCAAGTAAAGTTAGCTGTATCTATATTTGTTGAATTTAAACTCAATTCGAAACCCTTATTTTCCATTGATCCAATATTTTGAGTTAAGACACTGAATCCGCTTGTTTGTGGAATTGGGGCATTCAACAGCATATCGGTTGTTTTTCTATTATAATAGTCTACCTCCAAATTGACTCTATTGTCAAATAGTCCCAGTTCAACACCAATATCATACTGGGTCACGATCTCCCATCTTAAATCAGAATTTTCAAGTGTTATCAAACCCGTTCCTCCTGCTGAACTGCTCCCAAAAGCAGCGGTATATCCAGGAATATTACTTCCACCAATATTTGGCCCAGGACCCAGCTGAGCTTCCGAAGAGTAAGCGGGTATACTTGAGTTACCTGTTTGACCGTAACTAGCTCTAAGCTTAAGGTTTGAGATTACAGTATTATCGGCAAGAAAATCTTCTTCAGATATTTTCCAGGCAGCTGCTGCAGAGGGAAAAAATCCCCATTTATTTGCTGCCCCAAACTTAGAGGATCCATCTGCTCTTGCTGTAAATGTAAAGAGATATTTATCCTTAAGGTTATAATTGATTCTTGTAAAAAAGGAATTAAGCGATTCTGCTGCCATAGAGGATGCTGAATTTTTAAAAGAAGCCGCTCCTAGGTTGTTAGGGCCGTAACCATCTGAAGGGGTACCATATCCATCCCCTTGAAAATAATTTTGGTCAGTTTTTTGCCATGAAGCCCCTAATAGAGCAGTAAACGAATTATTTTCATCAATTTCTTTCGTATAGGTTAAATAGTTTTCAATCGAATAAAATACATTTCTTGATTGACCTTGAATCGCCCCATTATTTCCACCATTGAAATATCCTGGAAAAAATATTTTTCTTCCTTGATTTAGTACATTTGAAGCAATAACTGTTTTCATTTCTAAATCCTCAGAAAAGTTAATGTTTGTAAAGAAGCTACCAGTAAAATTGTGGGAATCAGTGGTGTATTGTCGATCTTTTAAATCCATTACTGGATTCCACATAAAATCACCTGCCATAGCAGTACCTTGACCATATTCTAAATTAGTTGCATAATTTAAAAACCATGGAGGGAAGAATGGATTGTTTCCAGTTGCA
>CAJQKN010000107.1 GCA_905478905.1 uncultured Flavobacteriaceae bacterium
CATCAATCTGAGTTCCCATTCGCCTGCTCAATTCAAATTCATTCTCGGGTAGTACAAGGGCGGTCTGGTTGAGAAAGGTCAAATCACCAATCTGCATGTTTGCTAAGTTTACTTTAAATGCTTCAAGGGCAGGTTGATTACCCAATCCCCTAAGCATATAGGGTTGATCTGTAGACAGACCCAATTGCTTGGCTTTATGGTTGTCGAAAATCAAGGTGAAATTTACACCAGTATCCACCAAGAAATTCAGCTTAACATTATTGATGAGAACAGGAACAATGATCAAATTTGATTTTAAATCAAATGATATTTTTGCTTCATTCTTCCCAGCAGGGAAACTGAATTTTGACTGTGCTTTTAGTTGAACACTAATAATAATTAAAATCGCTACATAAATTAATTTTTGAGACATGAGGTCAATTTTGAACATCTAATCAATAAGAACAAAAGACAGGTATTTTGTTAAATCTAAACAAATTTCATTCCATAAAAACAAGTAGGAGCTTTTTTTATGATATTTGCAACTTATTTGTACAAATATGCCAGAAATTTCTAAAAAAGGAAAACACCTGCCTGAATCACCCATTCGTAAATTAGTATCTTTTGCTGATGCTGCCAAAGCAAAAGGCATTCATGTGCACCACCTAAATATTGGTCAACCCGATATTCATGCGCCAATTGAAGCGATGAATGTGGTAACAAATAGTTCACTTCAACTTCTTCCCTACGGATCTTCGGAAGGATCCTTAAACTACAGAAAAGCCTTAACCAACTATTATTTAGCTCACGACATATCCATTCGCCCTGAAGAAATAATTGTCACAACAGGGGCAAGTGAAGCCTTGGCTTTTACACTAAATAGTATTTGTGATGCTGATGATGAAATCATTATTCCTGAACCTTTTTATGCCAATTACAATGGCTTTGCCGCAGCGGCAAGTGTGAAAGTAATCCCCGTTGTTTCTGTCTTTGATGATCAATTTAAACTACCCTCTCTAAAAGAGATTGAGCAAAAGATTACCCCAAAAACGCGCGCAATCCTTTTATGTAATCCGAGTAATCCTACTGGTTATCTGTATACAGAAGAGGAGATAACTGCATTGGGAGGACTTGCTTTGAAATATGATTTATTTTTCATTGTTGATGAAGTGTACAGGGAATTTATCCATGATGAAAATCTCTCTCATTTTTCAGTTCTGCAAATCCCTGGATTAGAAGAAAATGCTATCATGATCGATTCTGTCTCTAAACGCTACAGTCTTTGTGGGGCAAGAGTAGGCGCTATGATAAGTCGTAACAAAAAACTACTGGCTACAGCATTAAAATTTGCTCACCTACGTCTTTCTCCAGCAACCTATGCTCTAATGGCGAGTGAGGCTGCCCTGAGCGCACCCTCATCGTACCTTAAAGAAGTAGTGAAAGAATATACCGCCAGAAAAAATACTTTGATGGCTGCCCTAAGCAAAATAAAAGGGGTGCGGGTATCCAATCCTACGGGGGCTTTTTATTGTATGGTTGAGCTCCCGGTTAAAGATGCTGAAAAATTTTCTAAATGGCTGCTAACTGATTTTTCATATGAAAATGAAACAATTATGTTTGCACCTGCAGCAGGCTTTTATTCTACACCAGGTTATGGCCTAAAAGAAGTCCGGATTGGTTTTGTCCTCAATGAAGAAAAATTAATGCGCGCAGCTCATATCTTAGAAAAAGCTTTGGAAGTTTATCCGAATTACTAAGGATTGGTTAACTTGCTTTCAAGTAAATATCAATGCAGATTCAATCTTCCTTTTCTTTAAAAAAATTCAACACTTTTGGAATTGACCAAACCGCTGAAGCTTTTGTTTCTGTCCAAACAGAAGAAGCCCTTAAAGAAGCACTAGCATTAAAAGAATTTCCAACTAAATTCATTTTGGGTGGTGGGAGTAACTTATTGCTCACTCGACCAATTAAAGGCTTGTGTATTCATATCAACACCAAAGGGATTCGCCTCATTAAAGAAACGAAAAATGCGGTCATTGTTGAAGCAATGGCTGGAGAAAACTGGCATGACTTTGTCAATTGGAGTATCTCACAAGGTTACGGTGGTATGGAAAATCTATCGCTTATTCCTGGGAATGTAGGTACAGCAGCCATTCAGAACATTGGTGCTTATGGAGTTGAGCTAAAGGATATTTTTGATAGTTGTAGTGCTATAGCTTTAAGCGATTTACAGGAAATAGAATTTTCGCTTGAAGAAGCAGACTTTGATTATCGCAGCTCAGCTTTTAAAACATCGGCTAAAGGAAAATATGTCATTACTCGTTTACGGGTTTGCCTCACCAAAGAAAACCACAAACTAAATACTGACTACGGAGCCATTAAAGAGGCTTTAGGCGATTTAGAACCAAATCCTAAAAATATTGCAGCGGCAGTGATTTCGATTCGTCAAAGTAAACTACCCGACCCAAAAGAAATTGGAAACAGTGGAAGCTTTTTTAAAAACCCTGTGGTTTCCCTATCACATTTTAGTCAACTTCAAAAAAAATATCCGACGATACCCTCCTATCCCGTAAATAAAACCCAAGTTAAAATTCCAGCCGGCTGGTTAATTGACTGCCTAAATTTTAAAGGTTATCGAGAGGGAGATGCTGGGGTGCACAAAAATCAAGCGTTGGTTTTGGTCAATTATGGTTCAGCAAGCGGAAATCAAATTTTGAGCCTTGCGCAAAAAATTCAGCGAAAAGTAAAAGAAGAATTTGACATCTGGCTCGAAGCAGAGGTCAACATTATTTAGTCTTAGGTTCTGTTTTTAGAATCGATTTGAATGGTCACAGGTCCATCATTGACTAGAGCAACTTTCATATCAGCACCAAACACACCACGTTGGATTTTTTTACCCAAAGCTTCTTCAACCTTTTGACAAAAAGCCTCGTACATAGGGATTGCATGGGTGTGCTTCGCCGCTTTAACATAAGAAGGGCGATTCCCTTTTTTTGTAGAAGCCATGAGCGTAAATTGGCTTATGACCAACATCTGTCCATTGGTATCCACTAGAGAAGAATTCATTACACCATCAGTATCATTAAAAATACGGAGATTCAGGGTTTTGTTGACCAGCCAATCGATATCTTCTTGCGTATCGGCTTCTTCAACCCCTAGAAACACTAATAAACCTTCATCAATCTGTCCAACTACATTTTTGTTTACAGTAACAGAAGCTTCGCTAACGCGTTGAATTACGACTCGCATATTAATTTCGATAAGGGGTGTCCTGTTCTAATAATTGCAAATAGCTTGCATAGCGAGAAGCGGCAATGGTTTCATTTTCTACTCCATCTTTCACTGCACAATGCGGTTCATCTACGTGAAGACAATTGTTGAATTTACAATTGGATTTTACCGCATGGAATTCAGTGAAGTAATTGGCCAATTCGTCTGGTAGCATATCGACCACACCAAAACCCTTTATCCCAGGTGTGTCAATGATGCGTGCATCGTTGGGTAAATCAAACATC
Organism: uncultured Flavobacteriaceae bacterium; assembly: GCA_905478905.1. Taxonomy (GTDB): domain Bacteria; phylum Bacteroidota; class Bacteroidia; order Flavobacteriales; family Flavobacteriaceae; genus Arcticimaribacter. Next base: position 3,495 of record CAJQKN010000107.1, read on the forward strand.
TCGGCATAGGTAGTGGTATGCTGGCCCTGTTGGTGTTGTTCAGAAATTTCGGCCGTTCGCAAACGCAAATCGGGAGACAAGACATTGAGTAAAGTAGATTTCCCTACCCCACTGTGCCCCGAAAACATGGAGGACTTTTGGCGCATCAATTCAGCAATCAAGGTTACATCATCTGGATTGAAACAAGAAATGGAATAGCAAGGGAAATCCAAATCGATGTATATACTTTTCATGAATTCAATTTCAGCAATCTCTTCTTGCTTATACGTATCCATTTTATTGAACAATAAAACAACTGGGATTTGATAGGCTTGAGCAGTTATCAAAAAACGATCGATAAAGGCAAAAAAAGTTGGTGGATTGTTCAAGGTAATCAATAAAAAGGCTTGATCAATATTTGCTGCAATTATCTGTGTTTGCTTTGATAAATTGACTGATCTTCTGACAATATAATTGAGTCTCGGCATTATTTCTTCAATGATCCCCTTGGTCTCCTCTCCCTCAGTAAAGAGACTAAATTCAACGCGATCTCCTACGGCTACAGGATTGGTATGCTTAATTCCTTTGAGACGAAATTTACCTTTAATACGACAGTCATAAAAAACACCTTCAGTACTTTTTACCAAGTACCAACTTCCAGTAGAACGATAAACAATTCCTTTGAGCAATGCAAACGTTTTAGCTTGGTTAAAGATAAGTTAGATTTGCCAAAAAAGGTAAGATTCTTTCCTCATTTACTATCTTTGCACAAAACATATTGAATGTCCAAAAAAACAATTTTAATGATCTTAGATGGTTGGGGAAAAGCACCCAATCCTGAGGTATCTGCCGTAGACCAAGCAAAAACGCCTTTTATAGACAGTTTATATCAAAACTTTTCTCACAACGACTTGTTTACCGACGGAATGCATGTTGGCCTCCCCGATGGACAAATGGGGAATAGCGAAGTTGGACATATGAACTTGGGGGCTGGAAGAATTGTTTACCAAGATTTGGCTAAAATTAATTTAGCCATTACCGACAATACGTTAAAAGATGAAATTGTTTTAAAAGATGCAATGGCCTACGCCAAAGCAAATGACAAAACCATTCACTTACTCGGACTTTTATCGAATGGTGGAGTACACTCGCACATTAACCATGTCAAAAGTCTATTGAGTATTTTAAGTGAAAATGAATGTGCTAAAGTTATTCTTCATGGGTTTACAGACGGACGAGATGTAGACCCTCAGTCAGGAGCTGGTTTTGTCGCAGATTTAGTAGCCCATATGGCAAAGACTACTGGTAAAATAGGGAGTCTTATTGGGCGCTATTTTGCAATGGATCGAGATCAACGTTGGGATCGTGTACAAAAAGCCTATGCTCTTTTGGTAAATGGTGAAGGAAAAACCACAACAGATTTTGTCGCTGCCCTCAAAGCCTCCTATCAAAATGGGGTGACCGATGAATTTATTGAGCCGCTTGTTGATCGAACTGAAAATACCTCTATTCAAGAAGGTGATGTCGTTTTGTTTTTTAACTTTAGAACTGATCGAGGGCGCGAATTAACTCAAATTCTTTCCCAAAAAGCCTTTCCAGAACAGGGAACAACTCCCCTAGATTTACATTATGTAACCCTGACCAATTACGACAGTAATTTCAAGAATGTAAATGTTATTTTTAACAAGGAAAATATTACTGACACCCTTGGAGAGACACTTGCCAATGCTGGTAAAATTCAAATTCGGATTGCTGAAACTGAAAAATATCCACACGTAACCTTCTTTTTTAATGGTGGGAGAGAAAAACCTTTTAAAGGAGAAGAACGTATTTTATGTCCTTCGCCTAAGGTAGCAACTTATGACTTGCAACCTGAGATGAGTGCCTATGAGATTCGTGATGCCATTATCCCTGAAATCCAAAAAGAAACGGCTGATTTTATTTGCTTAAACTTTGCCAATCCAGATATGGTTGGACACACTGGAGATTTAAATGCAGCGATTAAAGCCTGCGAAACGGTTGACGAATGCACAGAAGCAATTGTTGAAGCTGCCCTGGCTAAAGATTATTCCATCCTTGTTATCGCAGATCACGGTAACTGTGAGACCATGCTAAACGAAGACGGAAGCCCAAATACTGCCCATACCACTAACCCTGTGCCTGTTATCTTAGTGGAAAACGAAAAAAGGACCATTAAATCAGGTGTTCTTGGGGCAATCGCTCCAACTATTTTGGATTTAATGGACATTCCACAACCCGACGCCATGACACAAAAATCATTACTTTAGCATATGCGAATCCTATACCTTGTATTTTGTTTCTTCTTAATTTTGGCTTGTAATAACAGTCAAAATAAAAAGAAATCATTTCCCACTGAAAATGAAATTATTCAAATTCCCGATAGTCTTTTAGGAAAAGACTGGGAAGGAAACGAAATCTTAGTTGGGAAAGTGAGTTTAGCACAATTGAGCACATATACCTCGGATTGGTTTAGCAATGAATATAACTTATATAAAACGAATCAATCGCTATTGACAAAAATCAAGCCCCTGCTAAACAACAAGAAAGTTACCTTAATCATGGGAACGTGGTGCGAGGATAGTCAACGAGAGGTTCCGGGAATGATTAAGATTTTAACAGAGGCTGGATACCCTACTTCAAGCATGGACATTATTGCCGTTGATGAAGATAAAACAACGCCAGGGAAATTAGAGAAAGCTTTTGAACTCTTTAATGTGCCTACGCTAATTTTCTCTGAAAATGGTACTGAAATAAATCGAATTGTTGAGTTTCCAATCAATGGTTTAGAGCAAGATATCTTGGCTATATTAAGCGGAAAAGACTATAAAAACGCATATGCAGAATGAGTGCAATTATCCTAAAAAATGCAGAAGAAATTGAATTAATGCGCGAAAGCGCATTAATTGTTTCCAAAACATTGGGCATGTTGGCCAGTGAAATAAAGCCAGGAATTTCAACACTAGAACTAGATGTAATGGCCGAAAGGTTTATTCGTGATCACGGAGCTGAACCTGGTTTTCTGGGTTTATATGATTTCCCTAACACACTTTGCATGAGTCCAAATGCACAGGTAGTTCATGGAATCCCTAATAGTGATCCATTACAAGAAGGAGATATCATTTCCATCGACTGCGGGGCATTGAAAAATGGATTTTATGGTGACCATGCTTATACCTTTGCCGTAGGGGAAATTGACCCTTTGACCGAGAAATTATTGCAGATTACCAAAGAATCCCTTTATCAAGGAATTGATGCCTTTCGTGCAGGAAACAGAATTGGAGATTTGGGTTTTGCTATTCAACAGCATTGTGAAAAAGAAGGCTATGGGGTTGTTCGTGAACTGGTTGGACATGGCTTAGGAAAAACCATGCATGAAGGTCCTGAAGTTCCCAATTACGGAAAACGAGGACGTGGCAAAAAATTTGTTGATGGAATGGTGTTGGCTATAGAGCCTATGATTAATAGAGGAACGCATCGCATAAAGCAACTCAAAGACGGATGGACAATCTTAACTGCTGACGGCCTACCCTCCGCTCATTTTGAACACAACGTTGCCTTGGTTGATGGGAACCCAGAATTATTATCTACTTTCCACTACATCTACGAGGCACTTGGTATTACCAGCGAAGAAGAAAACGCCTTTCGTAAACACCCCCTAACGGCATGAAATGGTTGTTAAACCTCTTTCCTAGACCTTGGTTAATTCGCCTAAGTATCTGGTTTCGTCCATTGATAAAACTTTATTACAGCGGAAGTCGTTTTAGCGATCCTATAGACGGTAGTTCCTACCGAAAATTTCTATCCTATGGATATGATAATTTAAGGGAAAATGCACTTTGTCCAGGTACACTTTCCTTAGAAAGACACCGTTTGTTGTGGCTTTATTTGGAGAGAGAAACCTCTTTTTTAAGTGACTCTATAAAAGTATTACATGTAGCCCCGGAACAAGTTTTTTATCAAAAATTCAAGTCTTTTTCGCATTGGAAATACACCACAACCGACCTCCATTCCCCTCTAGCCGACGTGAAAGCTGATATTTGTGCCCTTCCTTTTAAGGACAATTCCTATGACTTGATTTTATGCAATCATGTTTTAGAACATATACCTAACGACCGCAAAGCTATGTCTGAATTGTACCGAGTGCTTAAAAAAGGAGGTACGCTCGTCGCTCAAGTCCCTTTAGATGAAAACCGAACAGCAACTTTTGAAGACGACAGCATTATAGATCGCAAGGAAAGAACAAAAGTGTTTGGGCAATACGACCATGTTCGGGTTTATGGAACAGATTTTTACAGTCGCCTAGATAATATTGGCTTTTCTGCTAAAGGAATTGATTTTTTACCTCACCTAAGTACCGAAGAACGCAAGCGTTTTGCATTGCCGAAAAGTGAGAAAATACCAATTGCAATAAAATGAGTACTCACTTCTTATTCTTTAGCTGTAACATTAGTTGATTTAAACGTTTTTCCAAATGAATAATTCTTTTTTCTTGTTCGATGGTATATAAATATAGTTCCTCGATTTTCTCTAATTGAAGTTCTAATGCCCGATTCAATACAATTCCACCTTGTGTTTTAACCTCCTCAGCGTTTGGAAGATTTGGTAAATGATGATTTGCCTTTAGATAGTGTTCAATTTGCATTAGCGTTGGAAAGCGATAGGAAGGATTTTCATCACTTTTCCCGGTATAATAATATTCAAAAACATAATCTGGTGTCAAACTTGCTGAAGCAGTAATACTCCCTGAGGCTACAATGGTCCCCGAAACAACCAATGTTCCTTCCGTTGGTGTACTATCTCCAATTCCAATATTGACGTTTTTTAAAACTACCATTGCATCAGATTTTTTCGAAAAACTTGAACCATTTCCAATCACAAATAAACGATCATTTTCATTCCAAGAATTTGTGCTCAGTGGAGTAACAATGGTGTTATAGCTACCAAAAGCAGTGGCCGCATAACTCTGTGCTTCTGTGGCATTTCCCATTGCAATACTTCGATCACCCGATGCTTGGGTTCTATACCCCATTCCAAAAGAGCGTTCTCCTATATTAGCTTCATTCCAAGAACTGCCGGACGCATAGCCCGCACGAAAGGCAGCTTTGCTTTTATCAAAAAAGAAACGAGCATCGTCTTGAGCACCCGTTTGATTATCCAAAGTATCTGATCCAAAAACAAAATCATGAGAAGAGGTGCCAACAGAAGACCGAACTACATTCCCACTAACTTCAAATAAATTAACCGCCGCTAATGAAGATAAATCAATGGTTTGTGTATTCCCGTTACTAATGGCAATCGTTAAGGTATTGTTTCCACTTAATGCAGAGACCTGTATTGTTTGACTATCGGTATTCGTGGGAACAACTGACAAAGAAGATAAATCAATGGTTTGTGTATTCCCGTTACTAATGGCAATGGTCAAAGTATTGTTTCCACTTAATGCAGAGACCTGTATTGTTTGACTATCCGTGTTGGATAGTGAACTCAAGTCAAGAAGTGCTTCTTCTCCATTTAATCTCCTATAACGGATGAATTGATTAAAAACAGGGCTTTCTTCAGATAAAAAATTTGTTCCTGCAATCAAGACCCATTCTTTCAAAGCAGTATTATAGACATATAAGTCATGTTCATTTTCATGATAAAAAACCATTCCATTAAAGGGATTTTCAACGGTTGACGTCCCTCCCATACTCTGCGATAAAACTTGCTCATTGGATATGTTATCCCAGTAGGTTTCTACATTCTTGGTTGTAGCAGAAATACGTGAACGTACGTATTGTATTTTTTGAGTATCCGTATTGTAGATCAATAAACCAGGTGGAACATCTTCGCCAAAATAAGTGTTTCGCTCTTGGGTTGTTAAACGTGGAATGAGTAAACCTTTTTGTACACTTTCTAACTCAAGAATAGCATAGGGCGAAATAGATTCAACATTGTCGCCTATCTTAATCTGTCCTTGTACAGCATGAATAATCAAGGTTAAAACAAAACTAAAAAAAATAGCTTTTCTCATAGGTTAAGATTTTAGGTTTTGGGGAACATAAAATCAAGACTTTGCCTATATAAAAATATAAAAAATCAGATAAAACAAAAAAATGTGCTTACCAGTTTGAAGAGAAAACCTCTTTCATACCCTCGTCGGAACTCAAAATCCAATAGGCAGACAAGGAGTTGTTAGATTCAATCAGCTTCTTGCTTTCTGCAAAAGGCATCACCATTAAAGCAGTTGCATAGGCATCAGCAATCATACAATTTGGGGCTTTTACGGAAACACTTAAGACCTTTGAACGAACAGGCTTTCCGCTCAAGGGATTGATGGAATGCACATACTTTTCACCAGTTATTTCATCGATTCGAAACTTTCGATAATTTCCAGAGGTGGCTAGGGCTTCATTGCTTAAGGAAAGAATGGATTGGATGGAACGTTCAGCCATTTCGTTTGGACTGTCTATCCCGATTTTCCATGCTTCTCCCGTTTTAGGACTTTCCCCTTTGGCAACGATTTCACCACCAATTTCAACCAAATGGTGTTGACTCCCTAATTGAGACAAATAATGGGCAATTAAATCTACGGTGTAGCCTTTTGCAATCGCATTGAAATCAATATAGATT
>CAJQKN010000108.1 GCA_905478905.1 uncultured Flavobacteriaceae bacterium
TCGACTAAAATCGACATTTTGATCTTGATCTGCTAGGGCAATTAAATCGTGAAGACTGAACTTTTCTTCTAAGGCCGATAGCGCAGTTTCTTTCTCTTTAAAGACTTCTTTATTCGCTTTCTGAAAATAGCTAAGGAAATCGCCTTTTTCGATGGTGTAGTTGTCGTCGAATATTCCGCCACGCATGATGTTAAACATGGTATTGGCAAAATGACGAACATTTCCACGGCGGTCATTGGTTAATTGTAGCCCGTCTGCCGCACCAACAAGCTTAAGTAGCTCTAGTGTACCCTTTTCAATGTCTTGATCGATCTGCGCATCTATTCCATCCTTTTTAAGGGTATCTTCTAGGGCAACAAGATCAGTAATACTTTTGTTTACTTCAGCAATAATTCTCCAGTGTTCACTTTTATCGGCAGCTAATTCAAAGGAAGAAGCCACAAAATAAGCTCCTCTTTCGGCTTTCATTTCTAGCTCTTCGGTCACTGCCTCCCCTTTTCTAAAACGATCCAGTTGTTTAGAAGACAAAAGACGTTTAGGCTTGTTTAGTCCGCTGGACCAAACAAGGTTTGTTTTTAGGGCTTCACTGGGTTCTGCCCGGTCAACGATTATGGCACTTAAGGTGAAGAGTCCCACACCAGATTCGGGCTGTAATTCTGATTTTTTGTAAGCGTCAACGAGATTACTGCTTGCCTTTTGCAAGTCTTCTCCTACTCCATAGGGAAGGATGTTTTGCAGGCCGTCAATCAATTCAATTTGTGTTGTTACCGCAGAAGTATTTTCGATTCTTACGTTTCGAACAAATCCAAAGCGGTTGCTAGAATTCCATTCATAGGAAAACTGCAGCCCTAGGTCATGATTGATTTCTTCAAAAATGATTTTATTTCCAAACTCATTTTTATATAAATTTCGTTCAATGGCATAGAGACCCGACTGACGTTCGGCGAAAGGCTCCCACAAATAGGTCTTTTCTTCCTTTGTCACTAGGAGTAGGGTTTTACACCCAGTATTATCAATGGACTCAGTAATTTTATCATCCGTATAATAGGGGAAAAGCGCATTGTTACTATTGGTTCTTCCAGCAGATAAACCACCATTGCTAGAAATAAACATCCAGTGATTTGAATCGCTTACAATGCTTATGAAGAACGGACGCATTTGGTTAACATTCGTTATTTTATAAAAGGTTTCATTGTCGATGATTACCTGCGATAAGTCACTATTGCCCTTTGGAAAATTCACTTTTCCATTCCCTAAGTAGATGTTTTTGCTCATTTTAATTTTGTCAACTTTACACGCCAAGAATTTTTATTTATTTAAACAAGTGTAAAGGATTTCTCTTCCAACGAAAGAGGTTATTTATTGATTTTTTGTTTGGTCTTATTGGTAAACACGTATATAGTCTATTTCCATGGTTGAAGAGACAAAATTCTGATCGATAATATTGCCTGTGAATGTACCTCCCATTGCTACGTTTAGAAGAATGAAAAAAGGTTGATGAAAGGGCATATTGTCATTTACGATAAATTCATGATGTTTTTTTCCGTCAACAAAGAATTCCATTTTTGTTTCAGTCCATATCATTTCATACAGATGAAAAGCCGAGGCTTCATTTTCAATAAGCTGCTCTCCACGTTGATAGTAATGATCACCATTTTCATTTGGAAGATGAACAGCAGAAGAAACCAAGCCAGGTTCTCCGTCACCATGTTCCATTAAATCTATTTCTCCGCATCTTGGCCAACTAACCTCATCTATATTTGAACCAAGGAACCAAAGTGCAGGCCAGGTGCCTTGTCCTTCTGGTAATTTTGCTTTGATTTCAACTTTTCCGTAACGGAATTCAAAGAGGTCTTGGGTTGTCATTCTAGCAGAAGTATAATTCTTTCCACCATAACTCTCTTTTTTAGCAATGATTTTTAGTATTCCATCCGTTACAATTGAGTTTTCTCTTCTGTCGGTATAATACTGCTGTTCTTCATTCCACCAACTACCATTGTTAGGCGGGATGGTTTCAAGATTCCAATTGCTAGCGCTTGGTGCGCCATTCACCTCAAACTCGTCGGACCATATTAATGTTGTTAAATCACCATTAGTTGTAGTACTATCAACAATATCGACCGTATTATCTGTTGGACTCTCCGTTGGGGTGTAGTTAGGTTCATTACTACAGGAAAAGAATCCAACAAATAATAGGGGCAATACTATTGATCGTTTCATTGAACGTTTCTTATTCAGAGGTAATTATAAACCACCAATCTAAAGCGCCGTTTCCGTCAGTAGAACGGATGGTCAATTCGTTTGGATTAGCACGATTCTCAATTTTATACTGATGATTTCCTCCAATATAATAGCCAATAAATCCTGTACCGCTTAGGGTTAGTGTTTCTACTCCACCAGGAGCAGAAATTGTCCACTGGCCAGAATAATCTGCTAAGGGAAGATTAAGAATGTCATCTCCATCTTGCGTTCCTCCTGAGGAGCCAAGCTCATCGATTAGACCAACGCGACCAAAAACAGTTCCACTGGTTTGGTGTTGGAAGCTTCCATCGGTACTGAAAATATAACGGTCGTCATACATTCCAGTTGTTGATTTTTCATTCGCTCCAGCAGAATACCACTCTGGACCATTTACTCCACCAACTGGACCTAAACCAAAGTGACCACCACTTTCTGCTTTAATCCTCCAGGTTCTTGAAGTATCTCCATGCAGTTTGTCCAACAACTCAGGTGGTGCAGCATATAGCACAAGCACCTTTGTTTCAACAGAAGAGGAAGAGATTATCCCTCCCGCTCCAATGGCAGCTACACTTACGCGATAATCATTAAGGCCTGTTGTACTAAAAGGAATGGTTATTTCTCCGCCTGGGACTAAATACTCTTGTCCGTTAGCATAAAATTTATACCCCAGTGCACCATCAGCAGTAGCTTTATAATGTACTATTCCTGTTCCGTCACCATTTGGATTGTCGTCATCTTGACCAACGATCTCTGCTGTGATTTGAAGGTTTGTTGGGGCAACGATCTGCCCCAATTGATAATTATCATTTTCGCTACACCCAATCATTAATAGTAGGGCCGTAGCAATGAATGTTTTGCGTAAAAAAGTATATTTTTTCATTGCTGTGTTTTTAGTTCGTTAGTTTGATTTCATCATAGTAGTACACTGATCCATCTCCTGTGTTTCCAAAGTCATAGAACACAATCACTTTAACGTAGTCAGCTGCCGCTGCACCACTGAAATCATAAACCAATGTTTCCCATGCATTCGCTACAGTAGTATTCATAGGTACTTCATGAAAAACACTTGCATCTGCATTTTCTAATTTAACCAAGACTGTAGCACCAACTTTTGGCGACCAAGATTTAAGGCTAATTTTAGAATAGTTTGTAAAGTCCAGCACTTCAGTGTTGAGTGTGACTCCAGCCCATACTTCAGCCCCAGATGCTTTTGTAAATTTGGCGACTTTTGCAGTAGTATTATCACCACTTGAATCAGGGTTAGAAATGATGTCAATCACAGCATTTCCAAACGGAGATAAGGTTGGTGCATCACCATCGAACGATTGTATTGGAGAACTAAGACTACTTCCACTGTCATCGACTAATTGGAAATCATCATAGTAATATACACTACCATCACCAGCATTCCCAAAATCAAGGAACATTACTAGCTTAATATAATCAGCTGCAGGAGCTGCACTAAAGTCATAACTCAGTTGTTCCCAAGTGTTCGCAACAGAAGTATTTATATCCACTTCGTGGGTTATACTTGCATCAGCATTTTCGAGTTTCATTTTAACAACTGCACCTACCTTAGGCGACCAAGTTTTAACATTAATCTTACTAAAGTTAACTAGGTCTAGTGGGGTATCTAACGTAATTGTACTTCCAGCCCAAACTTCAGCACCGTTCGCTTTTGTAAACTGTGCAACTTTTGCAGAGGTGTTAATCCCTGAAATATCTGGATTCGCAATAATGGATACACTTGCATTTCCAAAGTCACCATAAGTTGGCGCTTCTCCTTCATAGTTTTCAATATCATCTGTTACAACACCTGTTGCTGCTCTGTAGAAATAAATGTTATCAATAAACACTGTCCCAGCTGCCCAGCCATCACCAACAAATTTCAATTGGTGAATATCATTCACACTCAATCCTTGATCTGTAAAGGCAGATATTGGAATATCAATGCTTGTCCACTCATCGGATTGAAGGACTGTCCATACTGGTTTTTCTCCTGAAGCTACACTAATCAAAGAGCTTTCAATACGATCAACTTCTGCAGTCCATACATCAAAGTGAAGGTATTCCATTTGAGATACGTCAACACTGTTAAAGGTAATTCCTTGATAACTCAAATTGATGTATTGTAACATGCTGTCGCCATTAAAGTCAAAGGTTGTCCAGCTACTGCCTTGTCCTCCTTGTCCCCAATCTGGGAAGGTGTCCACTCCAGTTTCATTTGTGTAAGTATCGCTATAAATGGAGATATAATCAGAAGCTGCTCTAGCCTGCTGTCTTGGAGCTGCAGTAATTGGTTGTAAAATTGCTGTAACAAGAAAGGCTTCGTTTTCAAACACGCTTGTAGCGCTTCCTCCGCTGTTTGCAACCACACGAATTGTTGTTATGCCAGCTTCAGGGAAAACATGGCTCACCGTTTGGCCAGCATTAGCAGTTACTGGCTCAGCATCTGCACCAAAGTAGACGCTAAAGTTTGTAGCGTAGTCTGCTGTAGCAACAACATTTACCTGACGCGAGATGGCCAGATCATTTGTTACGGTTACCTCCAAATTTTCAGGAGCTCTAAAAGAAACAACTAAAGGAACATTATTTGACGAGGTCAAATTGTTGTATCCAAGTGCTTTTACTTCAATTTCATAATTTCCTTCAGCAAATACATGATCAATATTTTGACCAAGTTCAAGCGTATCTGACTCGCTACTACCATCGTTATAGCTTACGACATGTTTTAGTCCCCCGTTTGACTTAGGAACAATATTCACAAGGCCAGAATTGTCATTTGTAATTTTAAATTCAGCTGACACCTCTGATGGCGCAGCGATTTCTACATCAACATCTGTGTTGACGAAATCTTTTTGACAACTCATCACAGTGAGCGTCAAAAGAATTATTCGGATTAAATTTTTCATGCTTTTCATCTTCTGTATGTATTAGATTTAGTATCCTGGGTTTTGTGCCCAACGACTTCCTGCAAGTTCAATTTCTATCTGTGGAATTGGGAAAACTTCATGTTTTCCGGCAACAAAACCATCAATTTCTCTTGAGGCCGCGCCTGTTCTTACTAGGTCAAAGAAACGATGCCCCTCTCCAACCAATTCTACCCTTCTTTCTTGGTCGATAGCTTGTCTTAGGTCTGGTCCAGTAACCGATAAAGCTGCTAGGCCTGCACGTTGTCTTACTTGGTTCAAATAGACGAGTGCCTGGGCATCATTCGCAGGTGTTTTGCGGTTATTTGCTTCTGCAGCCAACAACAATACATCTGCCAATCGAATAGAGCGATAATTATTAGGATTAGTTAAATTCTGATCTCCAGTATTTAAGTCTCCTTTTCGAGCGATGTATTTTCTGTTGAAATAGCCCGTATGCTCGTACCCCTCTCCTGAAGAAGATCCATTTGCAGCATTCCAAGCATCAATATCTAAAATGGCGACATCTTTGCGAATGTCTCCAGTTTCAAATGCATCTACCACTTCTTGTGTGGGGACATTAAAACTATATCCAGAATCGAAAGTTGGACCATCGTATTGTCGAATTCCATTGAATCCTACGGCAACATTCCCCTCACTACATTGTAAACAGTCAAATCCAGCACCCTCAACATCAGTGTACTGTACTTCAAAGATAGATTCAGAGCCGTTTTCACCTTCATGCTCAAAAATTGAAGCATAATCGGTAACTAGAGAATAGGGTCCGCTGATTGCGCTAGCGAGCACTGTAGCCGCTTCTTCAAATTTATCTTGGTAGACATAAACTTTTCCCAATAAACTCTGAGCAGCACCTTTTGTTGCTCGACCCACCACGTTTTGTGTCGCAGGGAGAGCCGCCGCCGCTGCAATAAGGTCAGCTTCAATTTGAGCATAAACCTGTGCTTTTGGGGTTCTTTCAACAACAAATTGCTCACCAAACTGAATTCTTGTATCAACAGCCAAAGGCACGTCTCCAAACCACTTAACTAATTCGAAATAATAGTAGGCACGTAAGAATTTAGCTTGTCCAATGATATTTTCCTTACCACTAAACTCTGTCTTATCTTGAAATTCCAAGATGTAATTAGCACGGTTAACACCGGCGAACATCCATCCCCAAATATCTCTCAATTGCTGATTGGTTGTCCCGTGGATCATATCATCCACCTCTTGAATGCCGGGAACATCGGTCGCACTTTCTCCCCCCGCGAGGGTATTGTCAGAGGCGATTTCTCCTAACATCACATTAAGGTAGGTTGATTGTAGTAAATCGTATGCGCCAATTAAGGCTTTTTCGTAATCCTCTTGGGAATTAAAAAATTCTTCAGAGTTTTCGTTTCTCGATGGCACGTCAATGAAATCATCACTACACGAAACGACGAGTAGCATAATTGTTAAAGCACCTAATAGTATATTGTTTTTTTTCATGATGCGTTGTTTAGAATGTTAGATTTAAACCAGCAATAAAAGTCCTTGGCACAGGATAGAACCCTAGGTCAATTCCTCCACCAATCGGAGCTCCATTTGAAGCAGAAGGGTCATATCCAGAATACTTCGTAAATGTGTGAACATTGTTAACTGATCCGTAAATGCGAAGTTTTTTGATATTCAAGGTGTTCAAAACTTCATCAGGGAAGGTATACCCTATTTGAATGTTTTGTATGCGTACATATGATCCGTCTTCAACAAAATAATCGGAGAAGAGTCCATTTGGATTTGCACCTGCAGAAACGCGTGGATTTTCATTGGTTGAATTTGGTCCTACCCATCGGTCTAGCACAGCATTTCTTCTATTTACAAATGGTTGATTTCTCTCATAGTTGCGAACAATTTCATTCCCAATAGAGGCAAAAGCTGAACTACTGAAATCAATATTTTTATAGTTAAAGCCTAGATTCAATCCCATGGTAACGTCAGGAATAGGATCTCCAATATTAACACGGTCATCCAAATCTACATCTCCGTCACCGTCTTGATCTACATAACGTAAGTCTCCTACTTTTGGAGCAATATTGGTGGTTGGTCCAGCATTTACTTCTGTTTGGTTTTGAAAGACACCGTCTGTTTCTAAACCATAGAAAAACCCAATGGGTTGTCCAGCGACCATTCGAGAAGGTGGCTCAAGGCCAATACCAAAACTACCTCCTTGTTCAAAACCATTATCGCCAGAGACAAATAACACCGTATTTTGTAGTGTGGCAAAATTATAGCTAACATTCATTTTTAAATCTTGGCTAATGTTTCCTTGATAGCCAATCAAAAATTCCAGTCCTTTATTTTCAACATCTCCAGCATTTACTGTTGGAGCACTAGATCCTGGTGCACTGGCTCCTAGTATTCCAGAAACTTGAGCGGTCAATAATAAATCTTCCGTTTTTCTTACGTAATAATCAACGGAAAGGTTAACGGCATCATTAAATAAATTGGCGTCAAGTCCAATGTTAGCTGTTACTTGTTCTTCCCATTTAATGTTTGGGTTTGCTAAAGCGCCCTCTGCCAATCCGAATACGCGTTCTTCATTGGCCACATAAGTAGCCTCTCCTCCAAGAGTTGAAACATAGCGATAGTCACCAATTCGGTCATTCCCAATGATACCATAGGAAGCTCTAAATTTCAAGAAATTAACAATGTTGTTATTGGCGAAAAAATCTTCATCGGACACTAACCATCCTACAGAACCAGAAGGGAAAATTCCAAATCGGTTGTTCGGGCCAAAGCGTGTCGATCCATCTCTACGTACAACAGCTGACAACAAGTATTTTCCTTTGTAGTTGTATTCTAAACGAGAGAAATGAGAAAGTAGGCGAACATCAAAGGTATTTGCCTCTCTTTCTTTGTTTTGTTCTTGGTTATCGATTATCTCAGCTGCATCAGCTAGACTAGATTCTCCATAAACATTACTTGGTAAATCATATCCAGTGTAGCTTTCAAATGTTCCGTAGGTCTTAAAGATCGATTGACCGACTAAAACTTTTAGGTTATGGTTGCTAATGGATTTTTCATAGGTTAAAAATGTATCCCAGGTGTAATCTTGGAAATTATTTCTATTTTCAGTCAATTCATTTCGATCAATATTAAAGACCTTTCCACTACCGTAATTTACAACTGGCCTAAAAACATCTGTATTGACATTAGCATGGTTGTACTGAAAACGTGACTGGATAGAGAGGTCGTTTAAGAAAGTGTATTCTAAACCTAGTGTCGCACTAATCTTATCGATTTGATCAGTATCATAGGTATTTGCAATTTGTGCAACTGGATTGATTACCTCACCACCTAAGCCCTCAGCCAATGAGTAAGCACCACTACTATCCACAACAGGAAGAGTAGGGTTCATGTTCAAGGCATTGAATAAGATGGAACCAATTGCATTTTCACTTAATTTATCTCTATTGCTTCTAGTGTAGATAGCCGTAGACTTTAATTGTAAATTATCTAGGATATCAAGGGTGTAGTTTCCTCGTGCTGTAATACGGTTGTAATTTGATTTTTCACCCCCTACAATTCCATCTTGGTTTAAATATCCCAATCCAAAGCTGTAGTTAGATTTTTCATTTCCACCAGTTGCAGTTAAATTAGTGTCGGCGATATATGCATTTTGGAATACTTGGTTTTGCCAATTTGTACCAACACCTAATGAACTCAAATCAGAGAAAGGAGCACTGTTCCCAGCAATAACTTGTGACTCATTTAATATGTAGCCATACTCTGTTGCATTTAGGACGCCAATACGTTTGGTTGTGTTTTGTATACCATTATATGCGTTTAGTTCGACTTTTAAAGGCATGTTTCTGCGTCCACCTTTAGTGGTGATCAGTATTACTCCATTTGAAGCACGCACACCATAAATACCTGCAGAGGCATCTTTCAAAACATTTACGCTTTCAATATCTCTAGGGTTAATTACAGATAAGTCCTCAATAACGTTTCCGTCCACCAAGATAAGTGGTCTGTTGTCTCCGTTAGTGGCTATACCACGAATTCGTATATTGGATGCAGCACCTGGAGCACCAGAAGACGAAGTGATGTTTACCCCCGCTACTTGCCCTTGTAAGGCCTGTTCAATTCGAACTGGGTTTAGTTTTTCAATGGATTCAGCTCCAATGACTGCAACTGCACCTGTAACCTCTTTCTTAATTTGAGTTCCATATCCAGTTACAACAATTTCGTTCAGCTTATTTTGTCCTTCCACTAGTTGAA
>CAJQKN010000109.1 GCA_905478905.1 uncultured Flavobacteriaceae bacterium
GCGAAATTGTTACGGTGAATAACGGTCGTTTTGGACCTTATGTCAAGTTTGGAACTACTTTCGTTTCCTTGCCCAAAGGAACAAATCCCATGGAGGTTGATCGCGATTTAGCCATTGAACTCATTGAAGAAAAGAAAATTGCCGACGCGCCTATCTACACCTATAACGATCTGCCTGTGACTAAAGGGACAGGGCGTTTTGGACCTTTCATCAAGTGGAGTGGAATGTTTATTAACGTTAACAAGAAGTATGATTTTGATGCACTTTCCAACGATGATATTGAAACATTGATCAAAGACAAGATTCAAAAAGAAATTGATAAAGTCATCCACAACTGGGAAGAAGAAGGAATTCGAGTAGAAAAAGCCCGTTGGGGTCGTTCCAATATTATCCAAGGAAAAATCAAAATTGAGTTATCGAAAGATATCGATGCTACAAAAATAACCTTGGCCGAAGCTCAAAAGCTTATTGAGGCAAAAAAACCTAAGAAAAAAGCCGCACCCAAACGTAAAGCAAAGAAATAAGCATGAGTTTAGATTTTTTAGTTCCTGTTGATGATGCAGTTCTTGGAATTGCTGCCTTGTTACCAAAACAGGTGATTGGAAAGTCCCTTCAAGTACACACCGAAAAAAACGGCTTTCCTGAATTGGAAAACACACGTATTGCCTTTTTTGGTATCCATGAGAGTAGGAATAGCTATTATCCCGTAATGGAATATGAGACCAGTGCTTTCCGGAAAGAGTTTTATCAGCTATATCCAGGGAACTGGTCCATCAATGTTGCTGATTTAGGCGATTTACCCTCTGGTGAAAAACCAGAAGACACCTACCATGCCCTAAAGGAAATTTGTTTGCACTTAAGACAAATAAATATTATTCCCATTGTTTTGGGAGGCAGTCAAGATCTTACCGTATCATTGTATCGTTCATTTGAAACCTCTAATCATTGGGTAAATATTGTTTCTGTTGATAATCGTTTTGATTTTTCTCAAGAAGAAGAATTGATTTCTGGTCGATCTTATATGAGTGAGATCATCATGGAAAATCCAAGTAAATTAAACAATTTCACGAATCTAGGCTATCAATCCTATTTGATTGCGCAAGAGGAGTTGGATCTAATGGAAAAATTATTTTTTGATTCCCAGCGCTTGGGCCAAGTACTGGATGAGCCCGAAAACACTGAACCCGTTTTTCGCGAAGCAGATATAGTAAGTTTTGACATGAAAGTGTTGAGCGGAGTAGCTGCCGGCAATCTCAGCCAAGGAATGCCCAATGGAGTTGATGCGAGAACTATTTGTGCCTTAGCACGTTACGCAGGAATTAGTGATCGAGTTAGCATTATTGGATGTTTTGATTTACCAAATGCTTTAATTTTTCATAAATTGCTGGCTCAAATGATTTGGTATTTCATCGAAGGAGTTCAATGTCGTTTTGACGAATACCCAGTAAACACTGCTCAGGGATTTACGCGATACACAGTGCAAATGTCAGACAGAGAATTGGTTTTTTTAAAAAGTTCGAAAAGCCAACGGTGGTGGATGGAATTCGTGAAAGAAAATTATTTGGATAATAAATCAAAAAGAAGAGCGTTATTATCATGCACGCACCAAGATTATTTGAATGCATGCAATGATATTTTGCCCGACAGATGGTGGAAGGCAACCAAAAGAAACTAGGATTTAAAGTTTAAATCCATTTTTAATTGCAGAAAATAATATTAAAATAAAATATTATTAACTGCGATACGTTAATAGACTATATGAAGAAAATAGTTGTTTTCATTTTTACCGCGTTGATGATCTACGGATGTGGAAACAAACGTGGAGAACTTATCGGAGTTCAGCAAAAGAAATGGTTTCCAGAAAAGCCATATGGAATGACACTTGTAGAAGGTGGAGCTTTCATCATGGGGAAACAAGACGATGACATTGCTCAACTTAAGAACGCACCTGCAAAGACTGTAACTGTTCGATCCTTTTATATGGATGAAACAGAAATCACCAATAGTGAATATAGACAATTTGTATTTTGGGTACGAGATTCCATTGCCTTAGCAATGCTCGCACGCAAAGCAGATGAACTAAGCTTAGGTGAGGACGGCGAAACTGGCGAAGGGATCGCTGAATATGCATTTAAAGATGCTGACACAGCTGATTTATCTGAATTTCAGAAATACATGCGCGCCAATTATTACGATTTATCCGATGACCCCTATGCTGGTAGAACATTGAATTGGGACCAAGATGTGGAGTGGGAACCCGACAGCTATGTCGATCAAGCCTATGTTGAAGTCATGGACAGTTTGTATTTACCCCCAGAGGTATGGTACAATGGTGAAATGAAAATAGATGTCAATAAAATGATCTATAAATATTCTTGGTTTGATGCTGAAGCTGCAGCCCTAGAAAGACAAAGAGATCCATCGTCCAGAGACCGCTTACCGTTCATCAAGAAAGAAGAGATTGAAATTTACCCAGACACTACCGTTTGGATAAAAGATTTTAATTATTCCTACAATGAACCCATGCACAACGATTATTTCTCTCACCCTGCCTATCAAGACTATCCTGTTGTTGGTGTTTCATGGAAACAAGCCGTTGCTTTTTGCACATGGAGAACACACTATAAAAACTCATTTCAAAAAGAAAAAGGAGACCCATTGGTGAATAATTTTCGTTTACCCACTGAAGCAGAATGGGAATATGCCGCACGAGGTGGAATTCCTTCGGGAACCTACCCATGGGGATCACCTTATTTATTGAACGATAGGGGTTGTTTTTTAGCAAACTTCAAACCTTTACGAGGAGACTACTCTGCCGATCAAGCAATGTATGCAGTTGAAGCTAAATCGTACTTACCCAATGATTTTAACCTGTACAATATGGCAGGGAATGTAGCCGAATGGACAGAGTCCTCTTATGATCCGGGTGCTTATGAATATGTTTCATCGCTTAATCCGAACATGTCCCTCAATCAAGAAAAACGTAAAGTTGTTCGAGGAGGTTCATGGAAAGACGTTGCCTACTTTTTACGTGTGAGCTCAAGAGATTTTGAGTACCAAGACACAGCAAGAAGTTATATTGGTTTTAGAACTGTTCAAGATTATTTAGGTTCTGAAAAAGTCAAAATTAAATAGAAAATTTTATCTTTAGCAAATACTAAATTATTAAAAAATGGACGCAAAACAACTCAAAGGACGCCTAAGAAGAAAAATCATCATGCACATGTTATTCCAAATTGGAGGAGCAGTGGTAATTGTTGGCGCATTATTTAAAATTCTTCACTTAGAAATTGGACCAATCACCGGAGGTGTAGTACTTGGTTTAGGACTAGGTACTGAAGCAATTATTTTCCTTGTAGGAGGATTAATGTTAGACGATGCTCGTGAAGAACACGCAGCTTTTGTCGAGCACCAAGAAGAAAAAACTGGTCATGGAAAACCCTCAGCTGATTCAGATGAAGGACTTTCAAGTAAAATTGACAGCATCTTACAAGAAGCGAAATTAGATGTTAACCTTGTAAATGGATTAACGCAAAGCATCAAAAACCTTGAAGCATCTGCAAAAGCACTATCTCCAGCAGCAGAGGCAGTATCTTCATCGCAAAACTATTCTGAGCAATTGTCTAAGGCAGCTGTTCAACTAGAAACATTAAATGAACTTTACAGTGCACAAGTTGCAAGTTCTGGTTCGCAAACAGCCTACAATGAACAAGTAGCTGAAAATGCTGAGCGTTTAAAGGCACAGATGGAAGCATTGTCTGCAAACCTAGCTTCACTTAACCAAGTTTATGGCGGAATGCTTTCTGCGATGAACAAAAACTAGTTAAGCAATGGCAGGAGCAAATGAAACCCCACGTAATAAACTTATTGCGTTAATGTACTTGGTGTTTATCACCATGTTAGCATTAAACGTTAGTAAAGAAGTTTTGGATGGATTTGGACAAATGTTCAAGAAAATTCAAAGCGCTAACGAACGTGTCAATCAAGGAAACATCATTTACTACGATAAGATTGAGGTTAATTCTCAAGAAAAAGAAGGAAAATGGGTTGGCCACGATAGAACAGCAAAAGAAATCCGAAAAGAATCGGACAAATTTTTCAATCGTATAGCTGAGATAAAAAACATCATTACTGAAAAGCAGCGTGTTGACGATCCTGAGTTGAATGAATACTCACAAATGGATAAAGGTGAAGCACTCGATTTGATCTTCTTTGATGCCAGTGGAGTGTCTCCAGAGGGGCAGGCTTTTGTAGATATGATCAATGCCTATAAAATGCGTGTCATTCAAGTATTTGCCTCACAATTTCCGCAATACACGGACTTGGTGGAAGAGCGTTTTTACACAGGAGATTTTGAAGGTAAAGTTCCCACTGCTGATGGAAGTCAACCATGGTTAGCAAACAACTATGAAGGTTTCCCACTCATCTCCTCTTTGGCTAAATTAACTATGATGCAGAATGATATACGCTTGACAGAAAGTGATGTATTAAATGCATTATTAGGAAAGGAGCTTGAAGGAAGCAGCAAAGTAAATACAGATAACTACATCACCTTATTAAAGTCTGAAAAAGGTGCTTATTATCAAGGTGAAACCTTTGATGGAAGTGTTATACTTGGACGTAAAGGCGGAGCGCAAAACCCCAATGAGGTTGCACTAACCATGGATGGTGTTAAACTCACAGAAAGTGAATACGAGAAAATCCCTGGAGGTATAAAGTTGAATGTATCTGCGGGTCGTCCGGGTGATCATCGCATAGAAGGAGATTTGGTTTTCTTGAATGCTGGTATCGAATCTAGAATTCCTGTTGATCAATCTTTTGCCGTAATTGCAAAACCAAATTCTGCAGTAATATCTGCTGACAAGATGAACGTGGTATATCGAGGTGTAGACAACCCAATGACTATTTCTATCCCTGGAATCCCTGACGATAAAATCAATGCCTCAGCTCCTGGTTTAAAACGTCAAAAAGGGAGTAAATTCATAATGAATCCTGGAAAGGGACGAGAGATCACCATTACTGCCAACGGGAAATTACCCGATGGAAACCTCGTTTCTACCAAAACCAAATTTAGAATCAAAGATTTACCGCGTCCAAATGCAACTTTTTTCCGCCAGTCGGGTAAAATAAGGTTACCCAAGGCGAGTATTGAACGTGCTGAAGTTGGTGCAATTCTTGAGGACTTTGATTTTGACTTAACATTAAAAACTTTGGAGTTTAAAGTAAAAGTTCCTGGTGCACCTACAATTACCTGTAAGGGAACGAAATTAAATGCTAAAGCTTTACAAGCTCTTGGCCGTGTTAGATCTGGACAAGAAATCAGCATTTTTGATCTAAAAGTTCAGAACCCGAGTAAACCTAATTATAAATTCAAGCGGGTTGCTCCTGTCCTAATCGAAATTTTATAACATACCCATGAAAAATTCATTGTTATTTAGTTGTTTGTTTTTCTTGTTCCTATCGACCTCAATATTGTATGGACAAGCAAATTTGCTCAATGCACGTGTGCCGCAAGAAGTAGGTAAACTCAATGAGCAACAAATGGCATCAAATGATGAAAGTCCATTGCCCTACGGTTATATTGATGATAGAGATGTTCTTTGGTCAAAAACAGTTTGGGAAAAAATTGATTTGGATGAGCGCATCAACTTTCCGTACTACTATCCTAGTGAATCACAAAATCTTGGTAAAGACAGAAAGTCATTGTTTGATGTGATCATACAAGGGATTGAAAGTGGAGAAATTAAAGAAGTCTATGCCGATGATGGGGGATATTTCAAAACGAAATTAACCTACGAGCAAGTAAAGGAGAATTTATCTTTCAATGGTTTTCTTCCCGGTTATGAGCAGGCTTCGAATGAGGGTATCATGACCGAAGATGAAATCAAAGCTGAATACGGGGTAACTATCCCTCTTAAATCATTGCATGTTACTGAATACCGTATCAAAGGTACTTGGTACTTCAATAAGCGTCAAGGAGAATTAAAATATCGACTATTGGGAATTGCACCCTGTGCTCCCGATAAAGAGATTTTAAATCCTGCGGGTATGCCTCCGGGGATTGACCCTGAAGTTTTATACCCACTTTTTTGGGTATGGTTTCCAGACGCGAGAGAGGTATTAAACAATTCAGTTGTGTTTAATACACGTAATTCTTCACAACCAATTTCCTTTGATAATATGTTAAACTCCCGTCGATTCAATGCATTGATCTACAAGGAGGAAAATGTATATGAAGATCGAAAAGTAGACGAATATATCTTCGAAGATGCTCTTCAGCAATTGTTAGAGTCTGAACGCATTAAGTCAGTGATTCGTGACTTTGAACAGGACATGTGGAATAATTAATTTTAGCATAACAATAAAAAAGCGCTGCCCTCGGGCGGCGTTTTTCTTTCACAGCAATTTTAAATGAAGAAAGTGGACACCCTTATCGTGGGTTTTGGATTGGCCGGCCTTGCCTATACAGAAACCTTGGTACTGTCCAACAAAACATTCCACGTTATAGACGCAGAGTCTTCAGGCTCTTCAGCCATTGCGGCAGGGATTTATAATCCTACTGTTTTGAAACGTTTCAATATGACTTGGAAAGGTCAAGAATTGCATGCTTTCGCGCTTCCCTTTTACCAAACGATAGAAAAAAAACTTCAGCACAAAATAAATTTCCCAGCCCCAATTTTTAAACTATTTGGTCAAGCTGCGGACCACAATCAATGGGCTGTTGCTGCTGATCGCGCTGGGCTTTCACTTTTTCTCGATGCAACAATACACTCTTCATCTATAGCAGGTGTTAAAAGCCCCTATGGTTTTGGAAAGCTAAATGCTTGTGGCCGAATAGATACCCGCACTTTGATTGAGGTCTATCGCAATTCTATTGCTAATCATTATCAACAGGCCTCCTTTGATTATTCAGCCGTGGAACAGCTTGAGGATGGCTTGCTATACAAAGGTATTCATGCCCAAGATATCGTGTTCTGTGAAGGCTATGCCATGGTGAACAACCCTTTCTTTAATGGCTTGCCTCTTGTGGGATCAAAAGGGCAAATTTTAATTATCCACGCTCCAGAATTACAAAGTGAAGCAATTCTAAAGGGACCTATTTTTATTGCTCCCTTGGGCGACGATCTTTACTGGGCTGGTGCTTCTTTCGAACAAAAAGACAAGACCTTAGCCACTAGTCCAAAAGGAAAAGCCTGGTTGGTAGCAAAGATTGAACAACTCATTGATGTGCCTTACACCATTGAAGAACATCTATGCCATATTCGCCCAACCGTTCTAGATAGACGACCATTGTTGGGGACGCATAAGAAATATAAAAATATTCATCTGCTAAACGGTATGGGATCACGGGGAGTTTTGACGGCCCCACTAGCTGCAAAGTGGCTGTGTGATTCAATTCATGAGGGGATAGATCTACCTCGCGAAGTTGATATTAGTCGCTTTGAAAAAATAACATAAAAGCAAGTATAAGTCAATGGCTTTTCTCATTTTTGTAACAAATTTTCAATATGCTTAGCGTTCAAAATATGACCGTTTCTTTTGGAGGAGATACGCTTTTTAGCGACGTTTCTTTTCGTTTAATTGCAGGAGATCGCGTTGGCCTAGTAGGTAAAAATGGCGCGGGTAAGTCGACCATGTTGCATTTGATTGCCAAAGACCATGAACCGACCTCTGGAACCATTTCTCAAGAAAAGAATATTCGTCTGGGCTTTCTTCGTCAAGACATAGATTTCGAAAAGGGTAGAACGGTCTTGGAAGAAGCTTATCAGGCCTTCGAAGAAATCAAGTCGCTTGAGGCTGCCATGGAGCATATAAACAGCGAATTGGCTACTCGAACCGATTATGAGTCGACAGCTTATAATGATTTAATCATAGATTTAAACGACACCACAGAGCGTTATGAGCTTATTGGTGGATACCATTATCAAGGTACAACAGAGCGCATACTTCAAGGCTTAGGTTTTGTACCCAGCGATTTTGATAAAAAGACTGATACCTTTTCTGGGGGCTGGCGAATGCGGATCGAATTGGCAAAATTACTCCTTCAGGACAACGATATTTTATTACTGGATGAGCCTACGAACCATTTGGATATCGAATCCATTATTTGGTTGGAAGATTTCTTGACCAAGTACAGAGGCTCTGTCGTTTTGGTGTCTCACGATAAAATGTTTTTGGACAATACAACCAACCGAACCATTGAGATTGTTGGCGGACGCATATATGACTATAAAAAATCGTATTCCAAGTACTTGATTCTTCGCGAAGAAATAATGACCCAGCAGCGAGCAGCACAAAAGAATCAGGCGAAAGAAATTGAACAGACCGAAAAATTGATTGAACGTTTTAGAGCAAAAGCTTCCAAGGCGTCCATGGCCCAATCCCTTGTTAAAAAGCTGGATAAAATCGATCGTATTGAACTAGATGTGGAAGACACGGCCACCATGAAATTAAAATTCCCTGTCGCCATTCAACCCGGCAAAGTGGTGTTGCGAGCAGAGAATATCGTCAAGAGCTATGGTGAGAAAACAGTTCTTCAAGGTGTTGGAATTGCAATTGAACGGGGAACAAAAACGGCTTTCGTTGGTCAAAATGGACAAGGGAAATCGACCTTAGCAAAGATAATTGTCAACGAGATCGATTATCAAGGAGAATGTGAATTGGGGCATAATGTGCTGATCGGCTACTTTGCGCAGAATCAAGCAGAATACCTAGATGGCTCGCTTAGCTTATTGGAAACCATGGAAGAGGCCGCAACAGACGAAAACCGAAAAAGAGTGCGCGATATGTTGGGTTCTTTTATGTTCCGTGGTGACGATGTTGAAAAGAAAGTAAAAGTACTTTCGGGAGGGGAACGCAATCGGTTGGCCTTGTGTAAATTATTGTTGTCTCCCTTTAATGTGTTGATCATGGATGAGCCAACCAATCATCTTGACATTCGTTCTAAAAATGTACTGAAAGAAGCGCTCAAAAAATTTGAAGGAACCTTAATTCTTATTTCTCATGACAGGGATTTCTTGCAAGGCTTGAGTGATCGTGTTATTGAATTCAAAGACCATGTCTTGAAAGAGTACTTGGGAGATATTCAGTACTATTTGGATCAAAAGAGTCTGGGCTCTCTAGTGGATTTGGAGCGCGTGGATAAAACAAAAAACAAAAAGAAAGCCTCAAATGAAAACGATTATCAAACGCAAAAAAAGCTTAAGTCCTTGCAGAATAAACAATCGAAGATAGAGGTTCAAATTGCCGATTTGGAAAAAGAGATCAAGGCCATAGACCTTGAACTTCAAATCAATTATGAGATAACCATTGCCCAACCAAATTTCTTTGATCACTACAACAAGAAAAAAGAGCTACTCGCAGAATCTATGTTGCGCTGGGAAGCCGTATTGGAAGAACTAATGGAATTGGAATCCTAATGTTAGAGCATTTTTTTCAGTGCCCCTATTGCTGGCAATCCATTTCGATGTTGTTGGATGAAATGGAAGAGGAGCAACACTATATCGAAGACTGTGAAGTTTGTTGCCGTCCAATTCAATTGACCTATTTTTTTTCGGGGGAATTAGCCTATTTTTCAGCCCTTGCATTAGACGAATAGAAGGGACTGTTTTAAAAAGTTATTTAAAATGCTGGCTAGCGTTCAGAAAGATATTTTTTATTGGTATAAACTCAGCTTTTTATTTTTGTCCAGCTAAAGCCTAACTTGTCTACTTGACCAGCACCATTGGTTTCTACATTTATCTGAATAGATCCGCTTTGCAAAGGTTCATTTACATCTCCATTGTCAACGTTAACATTTAAAATACGTCCAACAGCATTTTCATCAACAGTTAGAGGCGTTTTATTCGGGGCATTTTTTGTATCCACCAGTCCATTCATTAAACTAAAGGCTCCAGCCGAAACACCTTTCCCACCATAAATTTCAATTCCACTTCCTGAATCAGGACCAAGTTCAACAATAAAGTGATCTACGGTTCCTGTATAGCCTTCGTCAAAATCGATTCCATCGTCTTGGCAGGCGTGTACTAATAAATTTGAAATATTGACTGTACCTCCAAAGATTTCAATACCATCGTCTTGATTAGCATAAATTTCTATTTGATTGATTTTTGTTTTATTTCCAACCCCGCAGAGTGTTAGGCCATTTGATTCACTTCCGGTTCCAATGAAAATACCTCCATGACGAATGGAAACATATTCTAGAATTCCTGAATTATCTTCTGAATTATCTCCTCCATAGTAACTGGCTTTTGCATTAGGATCTAATCCAGTATAAAAGGTTTCGTCATCACCGTTTTGAAGTGAAACTGGGGCATCTCCTAAAATAATGACGCCTCCCCATAAGCCAACATCTGAGCTTGACAGGGAAGATTCTTTTCCATTTTTAAGATCAATATCATCGTTAATTGAGGTGAAAATAATGGGATTTTCGGCCGTCCCTTGTGCGTTAATTTTTCCTCCCTTGGCGATTACTAGCATGGAGGTTGTCGTGGCTTCACCTGGGTTTGCTTTTATAATTGTTCCCGCGTCAATGGTAAGTGTAACTCCACTGGGAACAGTAACTAATTGATCGATGATATACATTGTTTTTGATTTCCAATGGGTATCTTCCATGAGGGTTCCACTAACAATAATTTCCGTGGGGACTTTAGTCGTTTCCTCACATCCTATCAATACAAAAACTAAAAGTAAACTGAATAGGGATGCTTTGGTTGAGTACAAATACGTCATAATTTGATGTTTTAATAAAATATAGTTAATAAATATATAATTTTTTATGCATCTCACAGACCCTTAGGAAGTAAAAAATCACATTCAATTTCTGTTTGATGGAAAGCCAGGAGGGAATTAAGTAACTTAATGACATATATTAGCGCTAAAAATGAAAAGAAATTATTTAATTCCGATTTTTTTTATTTTTTGCACCACGCTTTTGGCGCAAAAAGTGGTCAATCCTCAGGACAAGAAAGCGGTATTAGATCTCATGGAAGCACAAGAGAATGCTTGGAATGAAGGGGACTTGGACCGTTTTATGCTAGGATATTGGCAAAATGAAGCCCTGGTCTTTGTTGGGCGAACTGGACCCACCTATGGTTATGCGAATACTTTAGCAAGGTATCGCAAAGGATATCCAGACAAAGAAGCAATGGGTACTTTGTCTTTTGACCTAATTCATTTCCAACAATGGGACGCTAGTACGCTACAGCTCATTGGAAAATTTACCTTGATTAGAACCAAGGATCAGCCTACAGGGTACTTTACTCTTTTATTTAGAAAAATAGAAGGGCAATGGAAAATTGTGAGTGATCACACCTCTTGAGGGAACAGCCAATTCTAGAGAAAAAAATCTTATTGTTTAAGTTATTACAAATTAAAATATTACTCACTATATTTATTATTATTAATATTGCATGGGGAGAAAAAATAGCATGAAATGCTTAAAGTCGGTTTATACCCTCTTGTTTATGTTCGTTTCCTTTCTGAATGGAGATCAGCTTTTTGCTCAATGTCTTGGTCCCGTTGGGGATTGTGATGGAGACGGAATATCTGATGCAATCGATTTGGATGACAATAATAATGGAATTCTTGATACCACCGAATGCCCAATAAGTTATGTCGATTTTTCGTCCATCTCATCAGGCTTAGCTCCAGGAGATGCCTCCCAAGTCTTTACCAATTTTTTGGACGGGAATAGTTTGACCACCTCCATTACCATTGATGCACCAAATCAAAGGGTTGGTTCTGATGGAAATGTTTCTATCTCTTCTCAAAACAGGGGTAGTTTGCTTCGTTTTGAAGACGCATCCCCAGCAGAAAAAGACCATTCGTTCGAAACATCAATTAGCTTTGGATCTCCCGTCAAAATTCGTTTTGGTGCGAATAGCACCATAGGTTCATCGAACATTACCCAGGCAGATCAATTTGAATTCAAGGCCATTGGCGTTCCTGCTGATTTTGAATGGATCGTTTTATCATCTTCCTATGCCAATATTCAAGTGAGGGGCAATACCCTTACTGTTTCTGGAACCGCTAGTTCGGGGACAAATTTTGCTGAATTTGACATTTATACGAATCTTCCCATTGATCAAATAGACATAATTTACCTGAATTTAACGAACGAATCCCTGAATTCAGGACAATTTGTTTTTTCAATGTGCAGGGATACAGATAATGATGGGTTGATCAATGGAGAAGATTTTGATTCGGATAACGATGGCTGTTCTGATACCAACGAGGCCTATGGGTCTAATACTGCAGATGGGGGAGACTCTGGGAGCTATGGAATGGGAACGCCAACATTTGCTAATGGTAGAGTAGATGCAAACGGTTTAGTGATTGCTGCAGGAATAACGGGAAATAGTTATACCTCATTACCACAAACTTCAAGTGTTAGTTCAAGTTTGGTAAATCATTTTACAGCCACTTCTGTCAAGGTTGATTTTACTTCATTAACGAGTAAAACCATATTTATTGGAACAGGAACCACTTTTACTATTAGTGCTGCAGTAGCAACAAGTACAATTAAATACAATGCCGATGGTACACCCGATTATTCTTTAGGCTTTGATGCCGGTTCTGGCTTTGAGTATCAGTGGCAAGAAGATGGCGTTGACCTAAGCAATGGAGGGGTCTATAGTGGTGCAACTTCAACTGCCTTAGGGATTTCAGATGTAACAGGATTAGACGGGAAAGTATATAATTTGCTGGTGTCTCATGCCGATAATGTTTGTTTTTCAGGTCAAAATAGCGCAACTCTGTCCGTTATTGGCCCCTGTTCCCCCCAACCATCAGATCCAACTCAAAGTGCCTATTGGCAAGCTGCTGATTGCGATGGCGATGGTGTCACAAATGGTCAAGAATTAACCGACGGAACAGACGGACAAGATTTATGTTCATTGGTTGTTTCGTCCCAATCTTTAACTCCCTCCTCGATCTGGAATTCGACCGACTGTGATGGGGATGGTCTTACCAATGCAAATGAAGTATTTGAAGATACTGACGGAGATGGAACATTCAATGCATTGGACGCGGACGATGATGGTGACGGTATTTTAACTTCTACTGAAGGAATTATAGATACTGATTCTGATGGAATTCCAGACTATCTAGATATTGACTCTGACAATGATGGTTTGGATGATGATGATGAACTGAGCATTGGAAGCAATCACCTGATTTTTGAAGACAACGATTCGGATGGTATAGCAGATCATTTTGATCCAGATGATGACAATGACGGAATTTTGGATAGCATTGAATGTGGTTTTGTCGATGGAGGACTAGTCAACGGAAGTTTTGAGCTTGGAACAGTTGGCTGTAACAAGCAATTTGATGCATCTTTGATTGATGGTTGGGATACAACTGCATCGGACAATAAAATGGAAATCTGGTGTGATGGTAGGGTGCTAGATAGAACTTATCCCGCGAGGCGAGGAAATCGATTTGCTGAAATAAATGCAACAGAAACGGCAGCTATATTTCAAACAATTAATACACTTCCGGGAACCTATATGATTTGGTCGGTGAGTCATTTGTCTAGAAATAACTCGCCAATCCAAACCATAAATATACGCGCTGGAGTTTCTTCAACCACATCTACAATCCTCGACACACGTACAGCTACAGTGACCTGGCAAGACTATACTGGAATCTATTTGGTACCCAGTGGTCAAGTTTCTACCGTGTTTTTGTTTGAAGCCACAGCAGGGAATAGTTTTGGGAACTTATTGGATGAAATATCTTTTGACCGTCCGGCTAACGCCTGCACATTGGATACCGATGGCGATGGAATTCAAAATAGCTATGATACAGATGCGGATGGAGATGGGATTTTAGATGTAACAGAAACAGCCATTGATACAGATGCCGATGGGATTTTAAATTTTTTGGACCTAGATGCTGATGGTGATGGAATTCCCGATCAAATAGAAGGTACAACAGACACCGATGCCGATGGCCTTCCTAATTACCTCGATTTAGATTCTGATGGGGATACTATATCTGATAATATTGAAGGAATTTTAGATACCGATTCTGATGGCACGCCAAACTACTTAGATCTCGATTCTGATGAAGATGGTTTTTTGGATAGTGTTGAATTGCTGGGAGACGATGATGCTGATTCCTTGGTTAACTATTTGGATCCGGTGAATGCGGGTTACTCGGTTTCTCCTGCTGGAATGATAGTGGTCAATGAATCGGGTACTGTTACGGCTTCTTTTTCAGTACAGCTCGATCGTAAACCCTCAGCAGATGTTACAATTTTAATTACTAACCCTGATGTAGCAGAAGTAAATCTTGCAACTACTACTTTAGTTTTTAGTCCACTCAACTGGAATACGCCACAAATTGTTGTGGTTATGGGTGTTGATGAATCTGTTCGTGATGGAGACAAAACAGTGGACATCACCTTTGCTATAGACGATGCAAATTCAGCCGATTTATTTGACCCTTTAGCAGATATTATTCGACAAGTTCGTAATCAGGACGATGATGCTGAAGTTTGTTTTTCAAGAAATTTTAATGATAGTGATTTTGCCTTTATTCTCGATGCAAGGCATACGAGTGGATCAAATATTTTCTCTTTAACTCCAGATGAAGGGAATAAAAGGGGGATGGTATGGTTTCAGAAAAAACTTGACTTACGGGTTTCATTTTCCTTAGATGTTGATTTGTTTTTTGGGAATAATGATAATGGAGCTGATGGTATAGCTTTTGTCATTCAAAATATAAATACTTCGCAAGGATCTACTGGAGGAGGGCTCGGATACCAGGGAATTAGTCCTTCCTATGCTATTGAAATGGACACCTATAATAATGGATCGCCAAGAGATGGTAGTTCTGGTAGTGATCATATTGCTTTTGTAAAAGATGG
>CAJQKN010000110.1 GCA_905478905.1 uncultured Flavobacteriaceae bacterium
CAATGATGAACGAACGATAACTTCTGAGGACTTAGCAAAAGCTGTAAACAATATTTATCAAAAGTTAGATGTGGAAAATGGTGGGATGTTAGGTTCACCTAAATTTATGATGCCAACACTTTTGGAGCTCTACAACGCATCTCCACTTTTAAACCATCATCTAGACTTGAGTTTAAGAAAAATGGCCTTAGGAGGCTTGTTTGATGTCTTAAGGGGAGGTTTTTCACGTTATTCTGTCGATGAGCGGTGGCATATCCCTCATTTTGAAAAGATGGGCTATGACAATGGCCAACTAATTTATGTCTATAGCGAGGCATATCTTAGACAGACTTCTCCCTTATACAAAGAGGTGGTGGAAAAAACAGTAGGCTTTCTTCAAGAAGAGCTGTACGATGGATCTGGTGGTTTTTACGCTTCACTAGATGCAGATAGTCTAGACAAAAATGGACAACTGGAAGAAGGTGCCTTTTATGTATGGACAAAAAATGAACTCGAAAAATTAGGCCTTTTACAACAACCACACTTCTGTTCCTATTATGGTGTAAATCTGGACGGATTATGGGAAAAGGAAAACTATGTGTTTTATAGAAAATACGGACTTGAGGACTATAAAAACACCCATGGACTTAACGATGATTTTAATCTTCTAGTGGCTCAATGGGAAAGCTGTTTACTGGAGGCTAGAAACAAAAGACCTAAACCAGGTTTGGACAATAAAATTATCTGTTCTTGGAATGCGCTAATCGGTAGTGGACTCCTGCATGCCTATCGTGCTTTTGGAAATGAAGACTATGGGCGTTTGGCAACGAATAGCCTAAACTATATTGCCCAACACCTACATTCGCCCCAAGGAGGACTTTACCGATTAAACAAACAAGGAGCCCCCATTGTACATGCTTTTTTAGAAGACTTTAGTGCGGTGATTCGCTTCTACCTCGATGCTTATGAATGTTTCTTTGATGCAATTTACTTGACCCATGTAAATCGTTTTATTAACTATTGCTTTAGGCATTTCTCGGACAGTAAATCACCCTTGTTTACTTTTTCGGAAGAAGAAAAATTGGTGATCGAAACTCGGGAAATTAATGACAATGTAATCCCTTCTTCCAATGCGATGATGGCAGAAAATCTACTTCGCGCTAGCGTGCATCTTGGCAAACCCGAATGGTCTAAACATGCCCAAAGAATGCTTGCTACTGTTGCAGAAGAAATGAGTAACTACCCTAGAGCCTATAGTTATTGGTTACGCATAGCCCTTAACAGACAAAAAAAACAACGGGAAATTATAATTCTTGGACCCGAAGCATTGAATTGGATTGGGGAAATAAAACGACACCCACTGGACAATACCCATTGGGCAGCTAGCACCGTAGAAAGTAATCTGCCCTTGTTACAAAATCGTTTTAAGAAAGACGAAACGCTAATCTATATTTGTGAAAACAATCAATGTAAGCTTCCTTTGAAAAGTCTAATTAAGGCTAAAAAAGTATTAGGGCTTAGCTGACTTTAGGTGCGTTTGTATAAAAATCCTTCAAATAGAAGGGTTCAAAATAGGCAAGATCTTCGAATTGTTTGTTTGCATATTTCTTGGCAACCAGAGATACCATATTTTTTGCAGAAGGAAACTGAATTTCATCGTTATAAATAAACTCTTTGCCTGTTAAAATTGGCTTACATTTTGCTGTGCCAGAACCAAAAAGGACTTTTTTTCCGACGGGGAAAGCAGCACTCACCTCTTCCGAAATGATCATAGCTGAGGTTGTCAGAACGGATTCATGATTTGCATTTAGAGCCATGGTAAAAACTTCCATTCTTCTGGCATCGATCATGGGAACAATAATTTCATCTGCTTTTGGTTCATAAGCTTGCGCAAGAACCTCGAGCGTATTAACTGCTATTAAGGGCAGGTCGTTGGCATAACATATTCCTTTGGCAGAAGAAACACCAATGCGTAAACCTGTATAAGATCCGGGTCCCATGCTTACCCCAACGGCAGAAAGCGATGAAAATGATAGACCAAGCTCTCGCATCACTTCTTCAATAAACACATGTAAATAATCGCTATGACGAAAGTCGGCTTCATTACTTTCTTTACAAAAAAGCAATTCACCCTTGTTGGCTATAGCAACAGAGCAATTAGTTGTTGCTGTCTCCAGAAGTAAATGATAATCATTCATTTTTATAGCAATTTAACGGATTCTATTCGCTGTTAAAATTACAAAAAGAGCCGCTAGCTACAAGCTATACCATTCATTAAAACGAAAGCGGAACTCCAAAATAGAATTCAACGACTTTTAACTTGAAGATATAGTCGTATTTGGCACGAACCTCATCAGATATCGCAGCATCGTATCGTTGCTTTATCTGGGTATAGTTAAAGGAATTCATCACTCCAGCTTCAAACCTTTTCCGCGCATCATCAAAAGCATCTAATCGAGCTTGAGTTGTTTTCTTGGCAGCCTCATAAAAGGTATAGGCCCCTTTCGCATCGTTATAAGCTTGATTAATTGCCGTTTCTAGGTCAAGTTGTTGCTGCTCCAAACTATTCTTGGTACGTTCTAAATTAACCTTGGTTCGCTTTACATTGCTTTTAGCAGAAAGTCCATTGAAAATAGGAATATTCAATTGAAGACCAAAATTGTGTCCGTCGTTAATTCCCAATTGATCCGCAAGGGGTCTAGGGCCAATTACTCTTCGATTTTCACGAGTGGTATATACTTCACTGCCTGTACTACCTACATATCCAATGGGAAATTCAATAAATTCTCCCGTTCCTTCTGTTCGATCGGAATAAGATAAACGAGTGCTATATCCATAAAAAGCCGTTAAAGAGGGCTGAAGTGTACCTTTGGCTAAATCAACATTTGTTTCAGCTATTTCAACATTGGTAACAGCCAACTTAATATCATCGCGAATGGTCAAAGCTTTTTCATAAATTTTCTTTGTGCTTTCTCCCATTACCTGAGAAAATGGAACATCTAATTCCATAAAGAAGATATCAAAATTCTCATAATCGGTAATCAAAAGCAATTGAGCTAAATTTATTTTTGCCAAACGTAACGTATTATCTGCCTGCACAACGGCTTGCTCTTGAGAAGCAATATTTGCTTCTAATTCAAAAACATCTCCAGCCACTAAAACACCAGCGGAAATTAGTTCGTTGGTTCGTTTTAGCTCTGCTTTTGATACTTCTAATTGCGCTTTTTGAACCGCTAATATTTCACGGTTAAACATGATTTGTAGAAAACTATTGGCCACTAGCAAAGAGATATCATTACTGATATCTGCCAATTGATATTGTCTCGCCAAGAGGGTTAAATTTGCTCTGTGCAATTCATTGAAATTTTGTTTCCCCTTGTAAATATCAACCCCAAGATTTATTCCAGCTGAAGAAAATTGGGTGGTCAAATTTTCCAATAAACCTGTTGTAATATTTTGGTTAAGACCAATGTTCCAAGAATGACTTAGGTTTGAATTAACTCGAGGAAAGAATCCAGCGATAGTGGCTTGCTTATCTATTTGCGCATTGACATAATCCAATTCATTTTGCTTGATTGTAATGTTTTTTTCCAAGGCCAATTCAACACATTCTTCAAGTGTCCATTGTTTGGTTTGACCAAGAACAATTGCAGAAAAGAGTAAGAAAAGAGTCGTTAAACTTGTGGCAGTATTCTTCATGTTTGGCTTATTCATTTTCGTCAGAAGTTTCGTCCTCACCTATTTTTTTGGCTTCGGTTTTGTTCCATACCTTGATTTTATCGTCAAGGCTAATCCCAGAAATGATTTCAACATTAATTCCATCAGATATTCCGATTTCAATGTCTCTACGTTCAAATTTCTGCTCTTCTATTTCAACTTCAACATAGGCTTGCTCGGTGTCTTTATCAAATTGCAATAGCGCTTCTGCTAAAGCGAGTATACTGTCTTTCCGCTCGAGAACCAAAGAGGCATTGGCACTATATCCAGCACGAACAAAGAAATCGCTTTCCAAGGTAACGTCACCCTCAATTTTAAACTGAACGGCTCCTTGCTCTTCATTCCCTTTAGGGGCAATGAATTTCAATTTTGCTTCAAATTCTTTGTCTTGAATTGCACCCAAACTCACCTTTAAAGGCATTCCAATCTCTAGTTTACCAACTTCGGATTCATCTACTTTCCCTTCAAAAATCATTTTGTTTAAATCGGCAATAATAGCAATGGTTGTACCCGCATTAAACGAGTTACTCTCAATTACCTGATCTCCTTCTTTTACAGGTAATTCAAGTACGGTTCCCGAAACTGTTGCACGAACATTGGTGTTGGCAGAGGCTGAACCTCCTGCAGATCCCAATTTAATGATTTCAAAATCACTTTGCGCATTGGCTAAGTCTTGCTTTGCTCGGCTGTAGGTCAAATCAGCATTTTGAAATTCTTGCTGAGAAATAATCTCATTGTCAAATAACGATTTATTTCGGTCGTATTCAATCTGTGCGTTCTTAAGGACAATTTTTGCAGTTGCCAAGCGACCTTTTGCACTATTGAGCTGACCTTCATCGGCAACAACTTTAATTTTTGCAAGTAAGTCACCTTCTTTCACAAAGTCTCCTTCCTCGACAAAAAGTGATTGAAGAATTCCTTGTACTTGAGGCTTAACCTCTACTTCGTCTTCTGGAATTACTTTTCCAGTAGCAACGGTTTTCATTTCTATCGAGGTAATCAAAGCAGTTTTTGTTTCAAAACTTATGGTTGCTTTACTATTCGATTTAATGAAAAAGGCGGCAGCAAATAATACGCCAAATATAACGAGGGAAATTAAGGTGTAACGGACAAATTTATTCATAACGTGGGTTCTATATTTATTTAATTTTTATTCTTCTCTTAATGCATCTATGGGTTTAATACTCACAGCACGTTGGGCAGGGATTAAACCAATGAGTGTTCCAAGCGTAACCATTATTACTAAGGCACCGAGCACAAATGGAATGGGAACAGTTGGATTTGTATAGGGAAAATCTTCAAGGTTTGCGGTTCCTGCATTGATCCCTGCGAGGACAAAGGCCCCTAAAATAATACCGAAAATTCCCGCTATAACTGTAAGGAAAATAGACTCCAATATAATTTGCATTCGAACTTCAGAAGGTGTTGCTCCTAGGGCCCGTCTTACGCCCAATTCTTTGGTACGCTCTTTTACGGATATCAATAAAATATTTCCAATACCAATTACCCCAGCAATAATGGTCGCTATTCCAACAACCAAAGATAAAAAGGTCATCCCTTCTGCAAACCCCATGATTCGATTGAAAACTTCTCCTAAATTAAAAGAGCCGAATGCACGTTCATCTTTTGGGTCAACTCTATGAATACGTTTTAAGGTTTGTTTGACATCTTTCTCAACTTGGATCACATCGGCATCATCGAAGGCTGCAATAGTAAACCATTCAACATTTTCGCCTGTATTGTAGAGTTTTTGGAAAGTAGAAAAAGGAATGAATACATCCCCATCACTTTCAAATCCGCCACCTTGAACATATTTGTGTACCCCAACTACTTGAAAATAAATGTTGTCAATACGAACAAATTTTCCCACAGGATCTTCATCTTTCTCGAATAATTCTTTTTGTGTGCGTTCGCCAATGACACATACTTTTCGGGCAAAATCAATGTCAGACAAGTTGATGAAGCGTCCAGGCGTATATATTTTCTTGGTGGCAATTCTTGTGTATTCGGGGAAATCTCCATAGATATTATAGGTACCCGATTTAGAACCACGGACAATTTGAGAACCAGAGGATCCATCAAAAATTCCACGGGCGTTTCTTGGCGCGATAAATTGAATTTCAGGGATGTTATTCCGAAGAGTTACGGCATCGTTTAATTTTAGCTGTGGATTACGTCCTGTTTTAAACCCATCGTAGGGCAGACTTGTGCTTTGGGCCCAAACAAACATGGAGTTCATAGCAATGTTTTCAAATTGGCGTTCGAAACCATTATCTAAACCCTTGGCTGAACCAGATAGTGCAATGTATATGAAAATTCCCCACAAAACTCCGATTACAGTAATAATGGTTCGTACTTTGTTTTTTTGGATGGAACCAAAAATCTCTTGCCAGGTATCGCGATCAAATATGATTTTTAAACTATTCATCTCTTAGGGCTACAATGGGTTTTATGCTTGCTGCACGTTTGGCAGGAATGTATCCTGCAATTCCACCAAAAATGATCAAAATAAGGGTGGCAAATAAAGCAGTTGATATGTCTATATAGGGGTTCTTAATGAAATAATCTTCAAGGGTTTCATTGATGTTTTTTAAGAGAAAAACACCCAATGCCATGCCCACATATCCTGAGATAGTAGTGATAAAAATTGATTCTTGAAGTATCATCTGTATCACAGATTTAGGCGTGGCTCCCAATGCTTTTCTCACACCCAATTCTTTTGTTCGCTCTTTAACCACAAACACCATTATATTGGATATTCCAATGATTCCAGCAATTAAAGTACCTAAACCAACAAATGTTACAATGAGCTGAAGAACGTTTGCAAACTGCTGATTTTGCTTTAAGTTATCAGCAATATTTCGAATAAAAATGCCGTTTGGATCTTTAGGTGCTATGGCCTTTTTTTCCTTCAAGAAAACACGAAGTTGTCGTTCAAATGCCAAGGATCCTTTGTGTCCCAATTCAGGACGGAAAGCCACTATAATTTGATCAATTTTATCGTTCCCTTTTTCGAGCGATTGGCGGGTGGTGTATGGAATATAAATGAAACGCTCTTCATTGTCTCCACCTTCGTCTTGAAAAACACCAACAACTTTGAAAACACTATTCCCAACATCAATAAATTTACCAAGCGGGTCCTCTTGTTTAAATAAATCGAGGGCTACCAAGCGTCCAATGACAGCATGTTTGCTTTTGTTTTTTACATCCAATTCGTTGACATAACGTCCTTTCATCATGATGGTTTTCTCTGCAAATTGATGATCTGGTCCAACCCCACGGGTAGTGTAGTTGTCAAATTCATTTTTATAGCGCACCGAGGCTCTGCGCGATATACGAGGTGTAATGTAGTCTAGGAAAAAGGGGAAGTTATCCTTAATGTCTTGTAAATCGTCATTTTCGAACTCAATTCGACGATTGGCTTTAAATCCTTTATAGGGTTCAGAAGTCTTTCCTGCAAAAATAAACATGGTATTGGTGGCATCGTCCAAAAAGAATTCTTGGAAAGAATTTTTTAATCCGTTCCCAAAGCCAAACAAAATGATGAAAATAAAAATCCCCAATGCAACCGTAAATCCGGAAAGAAAAGTTCGCAACTTATTCTTTCGAATGGTTTCAAAAATTTCTTGCCAACGATCTTGATTAAACATATTGCGCAGCTAAAACTTGTTTTACTTTGTTGTCTTCAACAATTACCCCATCTTTTAAACGAATGATTCGTTTACACATTTGAGCAATGTCTTCTTCGTGGGTTACAACAAGAATTGTTTTCCCTTCTTGATTGATTTTTTGAATTAAATCCATTACTTCATTAGAGGTTTGCGTATCGAGTGCTCCTGTAGGCTCATCTGCTAATAAGAGTTTTGGTTCAGAAGCCATGGCACGTGCAATAGCTACCCGCTGTTTTTGTCCTCCGGAAAGCTCGCTTGGAAGGTGAGTTGCCCAATCCAAAAGACCCACACTTTCTAAATATCTTAAGGCTTTTTCTTGTCGCTCTCCTCTTTTCATTCCCTGATAATACAGAGGTAAAGACACATTTTCGACGGCTGTTTTATAATTGATCAAGTTGAATGATTGAAAAATAAAACCAAGGAATTTATTTCTGTATTTCGCTGCTTTTGTCTCATCCAAATCCTTGATGAGGACATTATCCAATTCATAGCTCCCTTCATCAAGTATATCTAACATCCCAATGATATTGAGCAAGGTTGATTTTCCAGATCCTGAAGACCCCATGATGGCAACAAGTTCGCCTTCTTCAACAGTTAAATTAATTCCTTTTAAAACGTGAAGTGAAGAACTCCCCATTTTGTAGGATTTATGTAAGTCTTTAATTTGAATCATAGGTACGGTTTGGCATTTAACAACTTATCAATAAGACGTAGTTAAAGGCAAAATGTTACAGAAAAAAAAGGAATTTTATTTGTACATCATTCTGTATACCACAAATCCAACACCGGCAACCAATATGTAGGGCATCGCCATGAGGTAGACAATTCCGTTATTGATCCCCTTTGCTGTTGCTTGGCCTTCTTCCGACTCAAGCACTGCACGACACATAGAACATTGGGCTTCTACTGCTTCTGGAAACAAAAAAAGAACAATTACTACGACAACACCAATAAAGTTTGTTTTCTTCATTTACACGTAATATGGAGAGATCATTAAATAGATAATTACACCTGTAACCGTTATGTACAACCAAATTGGAAAGGTAATTCTAGCTATTTTTCTATGCAAAGTAAATTGCTGTGATATAGCGCGAACATAGGAAACTAATACCAGCGGTATAATGGATATTGACAAGAGGATATGGGAAATTAAAATGACGTAGTACACTGTTTTAATCCATCCATCTCCACCAAATGGAGTGGGCTCAGAGGTTAAGTGATAGGCGACATACATGACCAAAAAAGCCAAAGACAAACCAATGGCTGTTTTCATTAACTGCTCGTGTAGGGTTATTTTTCTATTCTTTATGGCCCATAGTGCAATCAAAAGAATGATTGTAGTATAACCATTAATCGCTGCATATATTGGCGGAAGAAAGGTTAAGGGCTGCACTCCTTCTAGACGAATACGAAATAAAATTGCTACTACTACAGGGATTAAAACCGATACCACTATGATTAAGTATTTATACTTAAGCTCATTTTTGTTTAAGGGTGCCTTTACCATATGTTTAGTTTTCATTTAATAGTTTCTCAATGTCGACCAACAATTGATCTACACCTTGCTCTTCTTGTTCTTCTTGATCAATGCCCATATAGTAAACAATGGGATTTCCATAATCATCTTGTCTAGAACGAATATAGCCGTTTTTATCTATCAAAGCAAAATAGCCTTGATGCTCAAAACCACCTGCCACTGCTGGATTAATGGAAGCAAAAATGTTAA
>CAJQKN010000111.1 GCA_905478905.1 uncultured Flavobacteriaceae bacterium
CACCTCAACTGGCTTGTTTGATCCTATTGATGCCATGGGAGATTTTTGCATGGAACATAAGCTATGGTTTCATGTGGACGGCGCCCACGGAGCCGCAACGCTTGCCGGACCAAAAAGTCGCCATTATCTCAAAGGAATTGAAAAAGCAAGCTCCCTTATTTGGGATGCACATAAAATGATGCGCGTTCCTGCCCTGTGCACCGCCGTATTATTCAAAGATTTTACCCACCAAGCAGGGGCTTTCCAACAAAAAGGGTCCTATGTTTTTCACGATACTGAAGTGGTTGGGATGGATTCCATGCCCTATACCATTGAATGCACAAAATCTGCCTTAGGAATGAAACTTTTTTGGGCCTTTGCTCTAGAAGGAGAGGCAGCAATAGGGGAATATATAGACCAAACATTTGCATTGGCAAAAGACTTCCATTCACTTTTACAAAAAGAAGATGGTTTTGTAACGCCCTATATCCCTGAGAGTAATATTTTGTGCTTCCGCTATGAAAAAGATGATTTTTCGGATGAATTTCAAAAAAAACTCAGGTATGCCATCATCAATCAACACAAATTCTATATTACCTCCTGTGAAATGAATGGAAAACGTTATTTACGTGTTGTCTTGATTAACCCTTCAACCTCTCTAATCGAATTAAAGGATTTAGTTGAAGAAATCAAAAAAATATCCGCTAGTTTGACAATATAAAATAGCTAATTAGAGAAAATTAATTGATTTCTGATCATTTAATCTAATTCTTTCTTTTAATCAATAGAAGGGGATTTTAGCGGTTTTTTAAGGTGAAAATTAAGTTAATTGGTTTGATTAGCAATAAGTGCTAAAATAAAAAGGGGCTATCTAAAAAGTCGTGTTTTATCATGCTGAATACACTTCAACTTGACAGCTTTTCTACTTTTACAGATAGCCCCTTTGGTACTAAAATAGGATTTAGTCCATATTTGCTGGAGAGCTTAATTCAGGTAAGAAATTCATGTGAACAATGCGACGTCCCCACAACATTTCTAATGAATCATCAAGTCGAGAACTGTCCTGCTCATAGGCATCGTTTCCAAACATTTCATTATACTTTTCCACTAACTTTGGAAATTGCTCTGCATTTGATGCATACTGATCGCCATAATTTTTGTGTGAAAACACAACCATAACAACATTTCCATTACATCCAGAGCCACAACTCCATACATCCATGGTAAAGGGGAGTTTACTCGCTTTCATTGCAGTTGCAACTCGCGATCTAAAACGCCAAAAGTCGTCTCCTCCATTTGCCTTAATGGTATAAAAAATAGCCCGCTTCAAGGGAGCGTAGGGGGCGTTTTCAGCTTCATATGAAGAGCCTTTGTTACGCCACCAGTGTTGAGTGTTTGCTGATGTATGCATTTTCCCAACCGTTGACTTCCAGTAGTCGTTCCCAACAGTGTCAACGGTATCAAAATCAGACATTTCATCCTCAACTTGTACACGCCATAACTTTCCTGCGTCTGGTCCTGTTTCAATTGAAAAAGTATAATAGGCTGGTTGACCACTTTTTGAATTAAATTTTTGTGTTTTTTCTGCAGCTAGTTTCATGAATTTCTCATTCTGACCTTCTTTTACGGTCAATATACGACTCATGGCTACTTGTGCGCTAAGCGTTGTCACCAAGAAGCTAAACGCTAAAAATAAAATTGATTTTTTCATAATGATTATATAATATATTAATTTCTAGTTGTCCTTTCCAGCTAAATTAAATTCGCCATTTTCAAGATGACCAACATGTACATAAATTTGGTCTTCATGAGGTCCCGATACTGCGCTCCAAAATTTCTTTGCATCCTCAGGATTGTCTGATGATTGAGTGCTTACCGTTTCTGCAAATTCTTTTATGTTTTTAAAGCCACCGAAAAACTGTAAATCCGAACCGGATCCCTTAAAGTGCGAGGTGTATCCTCCTCCCAATTGGAGTCCTTTTTCAACATTAGGACGTGTTTGCCAATTCATATAGGCGTCTCCCATTTCTTTCATGTTTCCTTTGGTGTTATAACTTCCCACCACAAAAACAAAAGGAATGTCCCAGTCAACATTTTCTTTTGCCACAAAGTTAGCCATGGGGTTGTAGGTTCTCATTTCGTCCCAATGTCCGTCATAGAAAGACCACCATTCTTGGAAAACAGCTCTAAAGGCTTCTTTTTCTTTGTCCGTTTTGTCTTTCATGTTCTTGTTCATTACTGCAAATGCGTCATCCTTCAAGGCATCCTCGGCTGAGGCAAAAATATCCATAATAATTATGGTCGCACCCGAACCATACCAGTGACGATAAACCCAAGAGTCTTGAATTGTTCTCCCTTCACCCATTGTCATATCAGTAACCTCTTTGTGAAGTTTTACAAAGGTGCTAATTTTTGATGGGTGAATGTCTAAATAGGTGATCTCAACAATAGATGGATTATTGTTTTGAGCATTTAGAAAACCAACGCACATTAATAATGCGAAAAATAAATTTAGTTGTTTCATTTGTTTCGATTTATTTGTTTTTAAGTGACTAAAATTAATGACTTATATATTAAAGGATGTGACTTTTATCACCATGAAAAGTCGCTTTTCAACCTTAAATCTAAAAGAAGGGAAATCGATGAAATTTATAATAAAGTCAATGGAATTGACTTATCATTCAGGGGTTTATAAATTAAGCGCTTAGGCCTCCATCGACTGGAAAGGCAACGCCCGTAACGAATGAGGCTTTGTCTGAAGCGAGCCAAAGCATTGCGTCAACCTGTTCTTGTACCTCAGCAAAACGCTTCATGGGTACATTGGCTTTTAACTTATCGGGAATTCCTGGGGCGACAGCTTCAATTTGCTCAGGATTAAACAAAGGAGTAACCGTAAAAACTGGACACAGTGCATTTACGCGTATATTCTGTTTTCCATATTCCATTGCTACAGTCTTCGTCATTCCCACTACAGCGTGTTTACTTGCCGTGTAAGCAATTGAGTTCGGTAGGCCTTTAAGACCAGCAATGGAGGCTGTATTAATGATGACGCCTTTCCCTTGTTTAACCATTTGGGGAAGCTGTGCTTTCATGCCATAAAACACTCCAGCGGTATTGATTTGCATTACTTTTTCAAAATCAGCAATGGGATAATCGGATGTTCTAGCGCTAAGGCCTGCAATTCCAGCGTTATTTATAGCAATGTCTAGGCGTCCGTGCAGTTCAAGTATTTGTTGTATTAACTGTTCTACTTCGACAAAAACAGCAACATCAGCAGAAAAGAAAACAGCCTCACCTCCTTGCTCAATAATATTGGCCACAGTAGCTTCTCCAGCTGGGATATCTCTATCTGAAACAACCATTTTAGCCCCTTCTTTTGCGAAGGCAAGGGCTGCAGCTTTTCCTATACCCGAGGCTGCACCAGTAATCAGCACGACTTTATTTTTAAACTCCATAAACAATAAATTGATTCTTTCAATATACGTAAAAAGGTTTTTGAATTTTAAAAAGCATTCGTAAGTTTGGTTTTCTCCAAACCGAATATTATGCCTTATTTGTTTTTTTTAGTTCCCCTCTTACTCTTTGGGCAAGATCAAAATAACCGTGCCGAAGCAATTGAACAAGCGGTTGTTGTTTTTGAACGTGACTTAATGAAAGTGTTTATACATCCCGATCAATTGGATGAAAAAAACAGCTCCCTTTGTCGGCAATACATAGAACATATACTCGATCGATATACCGTTTCTATTGTTAGCGTTCGTTTTGAACGGGCCTTCAAAAACTCTGATGCCACCAATATTTTTAAACCCATTTTTCTCTTGGCCAATAAACAAGAAGTCCAAATGCCAAACTTTAAAATCATGCAATGATTTTGACCTTTAATACTGAACTACCC
Source organism: uncultured Flavobacteriaceae bacterium (assembly GCA_905478905.1). GTDB lineage: Bacteria > Bacteroidota > Bacteroidia > Flavobacteriales > Flavobacteriaceae > Arcticimaribacter. Next base: position 3,875 of record CAJQKN010000111.1, read on the forward strand.
TTTTAAGACCAGTAAATAATTGCCTGCAACCTCTATTCCTGCAGAGGTGCCTGTATCGCTGAGGATTACTTTTCTTCTTTTTTTATCGGTCAAAAGGACTTGAATTTCACTGTTCATGCTTTCTTCAATACGGGCGTCCATAAAGCCAGCAATGGGTGCTGCCAGACTTGTTGCCTTTTCTCTTTTCGCCTTAATTTCTAAAAGGTACTTTCGATTTTCCATGCGAATATGAACGCTTTCTTTCGTTACCTTACAGCTTGACAGACGTGTACCATTGTAGGTGGTAAATTCAATAAGTTGATCCCCTATTAAAACACCGGCAATGTGACCAACAAAAGAAGTTCCCATCCAAGGGATTTTGGCAATCGACGCTTTTATTGCAATTCCTTTTTGTGAAAAGTGATTGCTTTGCATCCATATATAGCCCTCTGGGAACGAATGTCCCCAATCTTTTTCCATATAGCCTCTCCCTTTTTCAAACGAAAGTTGTTCTCCTTTAAATGTTAACTTGCCCGATAGTTCGTGATCCATACTGAGGATTCCATGATAGCATTCCATAAAAGGAACAAAAGAAAAAGGACCCATAATACCGGGAGATAAAATACTTGTAGACCAGGGGTGCAAATCACTGCATTGAATTTCCCCTTTTAAATCGGGTAAGTCCAGTACAAGACGACTGGAACTAAAGTAATTGTTTTCAAGTATTAGCTCGTGTTTTTTGCGGTGGGGCTGAAAAGCATCAGCCTCAAAGCGATGATAGTAGGCCAATTTCTTTTTCCCGTCCAAGACCTGTATGAAGGCTTGTTTTTTCCCATTTTCATCCATCGCAATACCCGGAATAATTGCTAGCGCATGGGCTTGATCTTCGCTCACCAATTTATAGTACCATCCCTCAAAAAAGCGCTTAGTTCTTCCCCAACCGTGGTAGCATTCTGGATGCCAAAGTGCGTGAATTTTTTCGCTTAACATGACTCAAATTTAGGCGAAAGTTCTTGGATAAATCAATTTCAACATAATTTACTTCTCTTTTTATGGCATGCTTTATAAGCGCAATTGATTTTTTCTCTTTGGAAAGCAAAAAATTTCGTTTGAATCAAAAGTTTGTTTGAATACTGTAGGTTTTGTGACAAAAGTCACAGCATTTTTTTCCGAGATCATTAGTTTTAAACTTAATCCTTAAAGACCACTATAATGAAAAAACTATTTTTATTTTCAATTGCTCTATGCCTAAGCCATACGCTTGTTTTTGCAAACGATGTTACAAACGATTTTAAACAACTTCTCTCTTTGGAAGGTAAATGGGAGGGTACACTAGAAAGAACCGACGGAACCTCTGATCCATTCGAACTAAACTATAGAATTACCTCAAATGGAAGTGCACTTCTGGAAGAAAGTGATACTGGAGGTGTCGAAATGTTGACCATTTTCAATGCACAAAATGACGAAGTATTGTCTACCCATTATTGTGGGTTACAAAACAAACCTATTTCTGTTTTAAAAAGTACCACTAATGGTGAATTCGTCTTTATTACTGATGCCCAAAGAAGTGGTTTGTCTATAGAGAAAGAAGCCTTTGTTAGTTCGTGGAAGATAAGTCTTATGCCAAATGATCCTACTAAAATTCACTACCAATATACCATTAGTGGACCACAGGGAGTTGTGTTTGTTGCCACAGCAATGATGACAAAGGTGTAAAAAACAAAAAGGCTGTCTGAAAAGTCATATTTTTACAAGCTAAACTCCTTATAGATACTGAAAAAAAATCAGGTTGATCGCTTTTTATACTTTTACAGGCAGTCTCTTTTATTTAAAGTTCACTACACTTTTCTCGTCAAATTTAATTTTTTTCAGGACACGAGTAACCACTTCACGAGAAGTACCTATGTCTTTCGCTATTTGTTGATGTGATTTCAATACCGTTGTCACACCAGCATTTGTATGGTGTTTTTTCAAGTAATTGATAAGTCTTGACTCAATATTTAAAAAAGACAACTCTTCAATCGTTTTGATCGAATTGGTGTAATTCTTGACCATCAAACCCAAAATAAAATTGTTCCACTCTGGATAGGCGATTTGCCATTCTTTTACCTTTGAATTGGGTAAGCTATATAGTTCACAATCCGTTTCGGTAATGGCGGACACTTTGCTGATTTTATCACCTAAACCAGCAATGATAGACATAAAGCAGGTTTCCCCTCCTTTGAGGTAATAAAGCAGGACTTCTTTCCCTGATTCATAGTTTTCTGAATATACTCGAATTGTCCCCGAGATCAAGAAGGGAATATCGATGATTTTATCACCCACTGAAATGATTTGTGCGTTTTTTGGCACCTTCAATAAGGTTGCGTTTTCTTTAAATGAAGCTTTCAAAGACTCATCTTTAATGTCAGTATATTTCATAAAAAATAGTTTTATTTCATAAAATTAGGAAAACTATGTTACTACATCGTTAATAATGAGCGGAATGTGACTTTAATCACATTTAGCTAAGAAAAAAAGCACTTTATTTAATTATTACTTAATTAAAACATGAAACAATGACTGAATTCGAAATTTTTCATCTTTCCAATCAAATTTTCATCAACAATGCTATTTACACTGTTGCTGTGATTCTAATGACTGCTTTATCTTTTTATTTGATCCGACGCTCTCGAGAACTCAATTCCCCTCTCTATGGGAAAGTAATCTTAACCCTCTTTTGTTCTTTTCCCATTTTCTTTGGGCTACAGGTAGCTTCTTACTTGTCAACACAACAAAAAAACGTTTCTTTTCAATTGTCTGAATTAAAAGAAGCTGGGGTACAAATTTCAACCATCGCCGAGCAATATATTGTCACATGGGGACAAACAGCCGCCGACGGTCCCGCAAGCTTTGGTCCAGATGTACCCTCAATAGTTATGTATGGAACAATTTCCATTCTATTTCTTGCTGGCATTTGGGCGAAAATGCCAGAACAAAATTAATGCGCACCTATTTATACTCGCTAAAATGGATATTCAAAACGGTAGGCGATTAATCGCCCACCGTTTTTTGCAAGCTTATAATTTATCTCATTCCTAAGCTCTTAAGAACTAAAAACACTGTGTTTCTAAACAGAGGTTGCTGAATTAAAGTGCTGCTTGCCAGCTTAGGCATTATCTCCTTAAAACCCCTATCTTTACATATGGGTTTAACAAATAATGACATTTTTAAAAAACTTCGTGTAGCGCATAAACTACGAGACGAAGATATCGTTGACATCTGCAAACTGGTTGATTTTAATGTTTCCAAATCGGAACTTGGTGCGTTTTTTAGAAACGAAAAACATGAAAAATACATGGAATGTGGAGATCAAATTTTACGCAACTTCTTGAATGGACTCATCATTCATTTGCGTGGCCCCATGAAAAAAAAAGACACCCCTTAAACTTTCCATTAAAAGGATGAACGAAAAGCAAGTTACCCTCTTTGGAAGCAGCGGTTTGATTGGCGGATTTTTATTACATTATCTTTTGGCCGACACTTCAATTAATACAATCATTGTGGTTAGTCGAACCCCATTAACATTGGAACATCCAAAGGTAAAAGTCATTCAAATTGACTTTTCAAATCCCAAAGAAATCGAACAGGCTGTTGAAAATAGTAGTCGCGTTTTTTCCTGTATAGGGACCACCCAAGCAAGAGTTAAAGGGGATAAAGTTGCCTATCGAAAAATAGATTACGCTATTACTTATAACATCGCAAAAAGTTGTAAAGCAAAAAATGTAGCCTGCTTTTTATACGTGTCTTCCGCTGGTGCCAATAGTGCAAGCGCTAACTTCTATCTGCAACTCAAAGGAGAAATTGACGATGCCGTTACAGTACTTAATTTAAGTGCAACCCTCATTTTTAGGCCATCCCTTTTATTAGGGAAGCGAAAAGAGTTTCGTTTTGGCGAGAGGATTGCTCAATTGGTAATGCCGCTCTTTGCATTTTTATTCCCCGCAAACCTTAAACCTATTCGAGGAGAAAAGCTTGCTAAAGCAATGTTAGAGCTATCAAAATCTGAGCAGAAAGGAACCAAAATTTTAGAAAATAAGGCCTTGATTTAAATAACTAAGTCGAATTACTCCTCTTCAAACTAAGGCAAGTCTGAAAACAAACAACCACCTCGCGCAAACCATCTGCCGAATCTAGACCAGAATAAACGGCCCGTTTTACTTAAACTCTTTTATACTATTGAACAGCCTGACCTAAAGCCTCGAAGGATTGTCCTTTTACAGGAGATCGCCAAAAAATACTAAGCGTAAAAATGAGCGTGTTTTTTCAAATATGATAAATATAGTAAATAGACCTTAATCTATTTTTCACAAAAAATTGAACCGTTTTAAGCCTAAAATACGCTTTAAAAAAAATGATTTGTTTGTCTTTTAATCCTTGCGAGTGTAAAACTGAAATCCATCATTATTTAAAAGTTTGTAGATTTGACAACAGCTCTTTGTGAGCAGCGAACTTATTAAAGCCAACTATTCTCTATTTTTGAAGAAAAATGAATACTTAACTTCTTTTCAAGAAAATTAATTTATATGCGAATCTCCTTCACACTTCTTGCAAGCATTCTGCTTTTGACATTCTCTTTACAAGCACAGAACAGTCCTCAAGCACAACGCCCTAGTATTTCCTCTGTAGCCATTGAAAGTGACCCAGAAGTAGATGGAGAAGTCATCAACGATATCATTTGGAAAGAGATTGCTCCTATCACCTCACTTACTCAGGTTACCCCAAATTATGGTATGCCTATGAGTGAACAAACCCATATTCGACTCGCCTATACCAACAAAACGCTTTATGTCGCTGTGGTCTGTTTTGATCGAACCCCCGAGGCACTAGTGGTCTCAGATTCACGACGGGATGCCAATTTAAACGACGATGATAGTTTCCTTTTTATTTTTGACACCTATAACGATCAGCAAAACGGCTTCTTGTTTGGTACCAATCCCGATGGTATGCAGTATGATGCACAAATTGATAATGAAGGAGAAGGGAACTTTAGCAACAATCGACAACAAGGAGGCGTTGTTGGAGGAACAAATATCAACTGGGATGCTTCTTGGGAAGTAAAAACACAAAGGGGAGACTATGGCTGGAGTGCCGAATTTGCTATCCCACTAAAATCCTTGCGGTTTACCCCTGGAGAGAACAAAACCTGGGGAATTAACTTTCAGCGAAATATTGCCAAGAATAGTGAGGTAGCCTATTGGGCAAGCCTTCCTTTAGGCTTTGACATTAAGCGGCTTTCTATGGCGGGAAAAATGAACGGCATGAGTCTAAAAAACCCCAAAAACTTAAAAGTTTTGCCCTATATCATTGGGCAAGTAATTCGCGATAAAGCAACAAGTCCCATCACTAAATCTACGCGGGGAGATGTAGGTGCCGACATAAAATATAGCCTAACCCCCGGTCTTACGCTAGATTTGACCTACAATACCGATTTTGCCCAAGTAGAAGTCGATGAACAACAGGTCAACCTAGATCGCTTTAACCTCTTTTTCCCTGAAAAAAGGGCGTTCTTTCTTGAAAATGCAGGGCAATTTGGCGTGGGTAGTCCAGGAGAAGTCGATCTGTTTTTTAGCCGTCGTATCGGAATTGGTGAAGATGGAGAGTTGGTTCCCATCATTGGGGGAGGAAGAGTTTCTGGTAAAATAGGCCAAACCAATGTTGGACTGCTCAATATGGTTACTGAAGCCGTTCCAGAAGATGCCATTTCACGAAATAATTTTTCTGTAGCACGGGTGAATCACGATTTTTCCACCAGTCGATCCTCTTTAGGAGCAATTTTTGTCGGTAAAAATGCCTTGGACGATGGAAACGATCACTACAATCAAGTTTTTGCCCTAGACGGAAAGCTGGGCTTGGGGAAAAAAGCCGATCTCTCAGGATTTCTTTCCAAAAGCAATAGCCCAGGTATCGCTGAAAACGACCACGCTTTTCAATTAAAGGCAAATTACAACTGGGATGGATGGCGTTTAAGCGCTGGTTATACCGAAGTGGGAGAAGGTTTTAATCCGGAAGTGGGCTTCTTAATGCGAACCGCTTTTAAAAAGAAAGACTTTTTGATTTTTAATCAATGGCGAACAGGGAAACAAGGCCCTCTTTTTGAACTTCGCCCGCATGTATCGTGTTTCAGCTATCACGATTTTGACAATCGCTTGATCAGTCGTTTTCTTCACGTGGATAATCACTGGGTGTGGCCATCCGGTTTTGAAATTCATACAGGAGTCAATTTTAGAACCGAGGGCGTATTTACTCCCTTTAGCCTGTCAGGAGTTAGTGTTCCCGAAGGTGAGTACAACCATCAAGAACTTCAATTTGTTTTGCAAACCAACGCAAACGAAGCCGTCTATTTTTATAACCGCAGTGTAATCGGTGGCTATTATGGCGGAGACAGAATACAATTAAGGAATAGCTTAAATATACGTGTTGGGGATAAATTCATTGCCGCTCTAAATATGGATTACAACAAACTTAAACTCCCCAATGGAGATATCAATGCTATTATTTCTAGCACACGCTTGACCTATTCGTTTAATCCTAAAATGTTTTTACAAAGCTTGATTCAATACAACAATGTGACCAACATCACTTCTGTGAATGCCCGCTTCGGTCTTTTACAAACAGCTAATGCCGGTTTATTTGTGGTACTCAACATTGTTCGGGATACCGATTTTGACGACCCCCTAAATAATCAAGTTTTTTCTGTCAAATACTCCTATCAGTTTGATCTGTTATAGACTAGGGGTATAATAAGAACTTGAAGCAATAGATAAAACCCCTCAATCACTTGAAGGGTTTTGTTTAGTTAATGTAGTGGAGCGGCGACACTAGTGGAGAAGAGCGGATTCGAACCGCAGACCTCTTGTAACAAACTGCATTGATTAATAAAAATAAGCTCGACTTAATCAATAGGGATAGAAGAGCCTGAGTTAACTGAAAAAGGTATGTTCTAAATAAAAAACCCTCCACAAGGGAGGGTAAAAAGTTTAGTTTAACAAGCGATCATTATAATATAAGGTTTCCTTTATAATCATTCCTCTCTCATTAAAATCATGCTGCGAATGAAATTTTATCACGATATTTTTATTTGTTTTTTTACTTTTTAAA
>CAJQKN010000112.1 GCA_905478905.1 uncultured Flavobacteriaceae bacterium
GTCAACAAATGGGCTATGATGTATTTCTTTCGGACGCTGGAACAATTTCGTCTGAAGTGAAATCTCAGCTCGATGCATTGGAGGTTTCTTGGGAGGAAAAGCAACATACTGTTGAGCAGATTTTGGCGGCAGATATTGTCATGAAAAGTCCCGGGATTCCCGAAGATGTGGCGATTGTAAAACAATTGCGCGCAGCTGGAATTACTATTCAGTCCGAAATTGAGTTCGCCAGTCAGCACACCAAGGCAAAATTAATTGGGATAACGGGCAGTAATGGAAAAACTACTACAACATTATTGATTCATCATCTGTTGAAAGAAGCCGGTCTCAATGTGGGTATTGCAGGCAATATAGGGGAAAGTTTTGCACAGAAAGTTGCAGAAGAAAACCATGCTTATTACGTCCTAGAGATCAGTAGTTTTCAGTTGGATGACATTCAAAACTTTAACCCTGAAATAGCGGTAATCACCAATATTACACCAGATCATTTAGATCGATACAAGGATGATTTTTCGCTTTATGTCCAATCAAAGTTACGCATAACAAGCAATCAACTTCCGAATCAGTTTTTGCTTTTTAATACAGACGACCCAGTGCTAGTTGAGGCCTTGCACGCTTCCTCTACCGTTGCACAAAAAATCCCTTTTGGTTTTAGCAATACTTCTCCACTTGGGGCATCCTATGTAAATAAAGAAATTAAAATAATAGAAAAAAAATCCACCACTATGATATCAACCACTCAATTCCCATTACAGGGGAGACACAATTTACTCAATGCAATGGCAGCTGTTTCCGTTGCCCGCTTGTTGGACATCAGTAAAGACTCCATTCGTGAAAGTTTACTCAGCTTCACCAAGGTAGAACACCGTTTGGAGCAGGTGTTGAAAATCCAAAATAGAACTTATATAAATGATTCAAAAGCAACCAATGTAAATGCAACCTTTTTTGCCCTAGAAAGCATGGAAGGACAAACGGTTTGGATTGTTGGTGGAGTAGATAAAGGGAATGACTATTCATCTCTTTTGCCTTTGGTACGTGAAAAAGTAAAAGCGATCATCTGTTTGGGGATGGATAATGAGAAAATTATGGATGCATTTTCACCTGTAGTTGATTTGATAGTAGAAACACAATCCATGAAAGATGCTGTGAAAATGGCACATAAACTAGCAGACAAAAAAGAATATGTGTTGTTGTCTCCAGCCTGTGCAAGTTTTGATCTTTTTGATAATTACGAAGATAGAGGGAACCAATTTAAAGCTGCCATACGCGAATTGTAATGCAACAGAAAAACAAACTCATACAAGGTGATTTAGTGCTGTGGGGAATTTTAGCTCTCTTGGCCTTATTTTCCTTTTTTCCAGTGTTTAGCGCAAGTTCCAATTTAAGTTATGTGGTCGGAAACGGAACGCCTTGGCAACACTTGTTTAAACATATGTTCATTTTGGTGATGGGATTTGTTTTTATGATAGGTATACATAAAATTCCCTTTCATTACTTTAAAGGAATATCAATATTACTGCTGCCTGTCGTAGTCATTTTGTTGATCTATACTGTCTCACAAGGAACCATGATAGGTGGTGCAAATGCAAGTAGATGGATTCGACTTCCTTTTGTTGGCATAAGTTTTCAGACCTCTACATTAGCTTCCTTGGTTTTGATGATGTATGTCGCACACTATTTAGATAAAAACAAAGAAAATAAGCCTCGGTTTAGCCAAACCCTTATTCCGCTATGGTTGCCTGTAGGAATAATCCTTGCTTTGGTATTACCGGCAAACTTATCAACTGCAGTCATTGTGTTTGCAATGGTTTCAATGCTGGTGTTTTTTGGTGGATATCCGCTTAAGTACTTACTTGTCATTTTTGGTGCAGGTTTCCTTGGGTTAAGTCTTTTTGTTTTGGCAGCTAAAGCTTTCCCGGAAAGTATGCCCAATCGTGTTGATACATGGATGAGTAGAATTGAAAATTTCCGTGAACCAACTTCTGGAGCAGATGGTAATTATCAGGTTGAGCGTGCAAAAATAGCGATTGCTACAGGGGGTATAACGGGTCTTGGGGTTGGTAAAAGTGTCATGAAAAACTTTTTACCTCAAAGTAGCTCAGATTTTATTTATGCCATTATTGTAGAAGAGTTTGGACTAGTAGGAGGGGTAACCATTATACTGTTATATCTCTTGATTCTTTTTAGAATCATTGTCATTGCTCATCGAACTACTTCGGTCTACGGTAAATTATTGGTCATGGCGGTAGGTTTACCTGTCATTGTTCAAGCATTTATCAATATGGGCGTTGCCTTGAATGTTTTCCCAGTCACCGGACAGACATTACCCATGGTAAGTAGTGGGGGAACTGCTGCATGGATGACATGCATAGCATTTGGTATCATTTTAAGTATAAGTGTAGCCCAAGAAAAATCTTCGGAAGAAGAAAGCCTAAATGAAGATAACCCATTAGCTGTATTAAGTGAAACAATTTAACTACATCATATCGGGTGGAGGTACAGGCGGGCATATCTACCCGGCCCTTGCTATTGCAAATGAAATTAAGGCAGTTGATCCATCTGCTTCGATTGTCTTTGTGGGAGCACTAGGGAAAATGGAAATGGAAAAAGTCCCACAAGCTGGTTACAAAATTCATGGAATTTGGATTGCTGGAATACAGCGTTCTAAGCCATGGAAAAATAGTTTATTTCCATTAAAATTAATGATTAGTTTAATACAATCTTTTTTTATTTGGTTGCGCTATCGCCCTGATGTTTTGATTGGGACAGGAGGATTTGCAAGTGGGCCGATGTTGTTTGTTGGAGGAATTATGGGATCTAAGACCTTTTTACAAGAACAGAACTCATTTCCCGGTATAACAAATAAATTATTGGCCAAAAGAGCTTCTGGAATAGCGGTTGCTTATCCGAATATGGAACACTATTTTCCCAGACAAAAGCTACTCTATACGGGTAATCCTGTTCGGAAATCTTTATTAAATATCACCAGCCTACGTGAACAAGGACTAGACCATTTTAATTTGGATCCGACCAAAAAAACATTGGTTGTAGTCGGGGGGAGTCTTGGGGCTAGAGCCATAAACGATTTGATTGCAGGGCAAGTAGATTTATTCACTCAATTGAATCTTCAAGTCATCTGGCAATGTGGTAAAATGTATTTTGAGGACTATGCTTCTTTTAATTCGAAGAGTATTCAGGTTCATTCCTTTATTCAGGAAATGGATTACCTCTATGCCGCCGCAGACATCATTATTTCTAGAGCTGGTGCCTCAAGTATTTCAGAATTATCAATAGTGGCTAAACCATTGATATTGATTCCTTCACCCAATGTAGCTGAAAATCATCAGCACAAAAATGCAACAGTTTTAGCAGAAAGAGGGGCCGCAATTCTATTGGCCGAGTCTGCAGCAAAAGAAAGATTTGAATCCACACTAAAG
>CAJQKN010000113.1 GCA_905478905.1 uncultured Flavobacteriaceae bacterium
GCCTTGGCGTTGGTAGCCCGAGCCCATTGGGCAAGGTCTTCTTGGTTGTAGAATTTATCTACAGAAGATTTATAGCTTCCGTCTTCATTGCATTTTACCCATACCAATCCATTGGCTCCAATTTGTGGACGTTTGACCCAATCGATTAAAGCATCAATTTGTTTACGTGTATAGACAGCTGCATTGGGTACAGCAATTCCAACAACCAATTCTTGCTGATCGAAGACATTGAAGCCTTTGTTTTGTGCAAGGCTATTGAGTTCGCCAAATTCCATTCCAAAGCGAATATCTGGTTTATCGTTTCCGTATTTTTGCATGGCTTCGGCATAGGACATACGTGGAAATGAAGAGACATCAACACCTTTAATTTCTTTGAGGAGGTGGGTTAAAAGACCTTCGAACTGCTGTAAGATATCTTCTTGTTCGACAAAGGTCATTTCGCAGTCAATTTGGGTGAATTCGGGCTGACGGTCAGCGCGTAAATCTTCATCTCTAAAGCATTTTACGATTTGGAAATACTTGTCCATTCCGCCTACCATGAGCAATTGTTTGAATGTTTGTGGAGATTGAGGTAAGGCATAAAACTGACCAGCATTCATGCGAGAAGGCACCACAAAATCACGGGCACCCTCTGGGGTAGACTTTATGAGATAGGGTGTTTCTACATCAATAAAATCGTGAGTAGAAAGATAGTTGCGAATGGCTAAACTTACCTTAGAGCGAAAAATCAAGTTTTCACGTACGGGTTTTCTGCGAATATCGAGGTAACGGTATTGCATGCGTAATTCCTCTCCACCATCTGTTTCGTCCTCTATGGTAAAAGGGGGTGTTTTAGCTGGGTTGAGCACGGACAATGCTGTAGCCAAAATCTCAATTTCTCCTGTAGGGATATTTGGGTTTTTGGACTCTCGTTCAATGACAGCTCCTTTTATTTGTATCACAAACTCTCTACCCAAAGCACGGGCTTTTTCCATGACCTCTATTGGCGTGCGCTCTTCATCAAAAATGATTTGCGTAATACCATAGCGATCGCGAAGATCGACCCAAAGGACAAAGCCTTTGTCTCTGGTTTTTTGTACCCATCCTGATAGGGTTACTTCTTCTCCGAGTTGCGCAAGGGTCAGTGCCCCACAATTGGTTGTTCTTAACATAGAAATTGAATTCTTTGCAAAGGTATTAAGTTCTTTCTTCTTATCTGTTTCTCCAAGCGTTTATCCTTAATTTTAATCGGTAGACCAAGTAAAAACAGGCCGGTACAATGACTAAGGTAAGGAAGGTGGCAAAGCTTAATCCAAAAATTACTGTCCAACACAAGGGTCCCCAAAAGATTACATTGTCTCCACCCACATAGATGTTTGGATCCCAATTGGTCACCAAGGTCAAGAAGTTAATGTTGAGTCCAGTAGCCAAGGGAATTAATCCTAAAATGGTGGTGATGGCGGTCAAAAGTACTGGGCGTAAACGCGCAGTACCCCCCAAAACAATGGCTTCTCTCGCTTCAATACGAGGAAGCATTTGATCAAAAGGAATGCCCATGGCTTCTTTTTTACGCGCAATGAGTAATTGAGTGTAATCAATTAAAACGACCCCATTATTTACTACAATTCCAGAGAGGGAAATAATTCCCATCATGGTCATCATGATGACGAAGGGCATACCAAAGCCACTAATTCCGTAAAGTACTCCTGTAAAACTTAGGAAGATGGATAAGAGAATGATTAATGGATTTGAAATTGAGTTGAATTGAAGCACCAATAAGAAAAGAATTAATCCTAGGGCAGTGCCCAAGGCTCCCAAAAGGAAATTCATATTTTTCTCTTGTTCTGCAACTTCCCCAGTGAAGGTATAATCGACTCCACGAGGGAAACCGTTGAAGCCAGTTATGCTTTCTTTGACATGATCAACCACCTCATTCGCATTGTAGCCTGCCAGCACCGCCGAATAAACGGTAACCACCCTACGTAGGTCTTTGTGTTTGATGGCACTGAATGAAGTAGAATTGTCGATGCTTACCATGGCACTAATTGGCACTTCTTTGATCCTTCCTGAGGCTTGGTCGCGGAAAACGATGTATTGGTCCAATAAAGTACCGGTGTCTTTACGATCCTCTTTTTCAAAGCGAACATTGATGTCGTAATCTTCACCATCTTTTTTATAAATCCCCGCCTTTTCGCCATAAAGCGAACGACGCAATTGCTGTCCAATTTGTCCTGCAGCAACACCGAGACTTCCTGATTTTCGACGATCGATATTGACCACTAAACCTGGTTTGCTTTTGTTTACATCGACCTTGATTTCTTCTACCCCAAGAATACTTTCTTTGTTTAAAAAGGTTTTAAGGTTTTCGGCAACTTGAATTAATTCGTTGTAATCCTCACCCGATACCTCAATGTTGACTGGGTAGCCTGCTGGAGGTCCAGCTGCTTCTTTCTCGACAGAAATGGAAATTCCAGCAAATTTTCCTCTGAGGGCTTGTTGAATTTCTTGACGAAGGGTTTCACTTGAAAAGCCACGACGGTATTTAAATTCTGCCATCGTCAATGTTATTTTTGCCTTGTGAGGCATTTCCTGATCCCCTCCTTTGTCCGTTTCGGGATTTTGTGCTCCAAGTCCTACCATGGCAACATTGGAGTCAATCATAAAGTTGGTATCTCCATCAATGTACTTACTGTTCCCGATGACTTTTGCGACCACAGCTTCAATTCGCTTGGAGGTCGCATTGGTTTTGTCTATGGCTGTTCCTTCGGGATATTCAGCATAAATAAAAATTTGTTGGGGCTGATTTTCTGGAAAAAACTCAACTTTAGGAGCTGCTAATCCTAATATAACAAAGGAGGAAAACAAAAGACTGATGGTTCCAAACAAGAAGACATAGGGTCTTTTGCCGGTCAATGCATAGCGCAAAACCTTAGAATAATTTGCCTCTAAGCGCAAAAGGAAAACGTCCTGAAAATAGGTCGCCCAGCCTTTGATAAAGTATTTATAAGACCAAAATAAAAGAGTTGTAAGGAGCATTATAGTCCCCAAACCTCGCAAGGTTCCTTCTTTAAAAATCAAAAGTAAGCCTAATCCACCCAAGATAAAGGTCATGCGCCACAGACTCTTTCTACTGAGTTCACGATCTTCAATTTCCATGAATTTAGAGACCAGCATGGAGTTGAAGAAAATCGCCACGATCAAAGATGACCCCAAGACAATGGATAGTGTAATAGGGAAAAAGATCATGAATTCTCCAATTGTTCCGGGCCAAAAACCCAAGGGAAGAAAGGCGGCAATGGTGGTTGCCGTTGAGATGATGATAGGGTAAGCGATTTCGCCTATCCCTTTTTTGGCTGCTTCGATAGAGGACATGCCTTCTTTTTCCATCAAGCGATAGGCATTTTCTACCACCACAATTCCGTTATCGACCAGCATTCCTAGCCCCATAATGAGACCGAATAAAACCATGGTATTGATGGTTTGCCCCAAGAATCCAAGAATCATAAAAGACATAAACATGGACATGGGTATGGCAAAACCAACAAATAAAGCATTGCGAAACCCTAGGAAAAACATCAAGACGGTGATGACAAGCAGTACCCCAAAGATGATATTATTGGCCAAATCACTCACCAAATTCTTGGTGGCATTGGATTGGTCATTCGAAATGTCAACTTCAATGGCTGCGGGAAAATCATTTTTTTCAATATCGGCTACAATGGCTCTAATTTTCTCAACCGTTTTAATGAGATTTTTTCCACTTCGTTTTTTGATGTCCAATACAATAGCAGTTTTACCGTCTGAACGAGCAAATGAATTCTTCTCTTTTTCTTTGAAGGAGATTTGAGCGACATCTCCCATATATACGGTTCCGTTTTGGTTTTTTAGCACAAATTTTTCAAGGTCTTCTGGGCGTTCAATTTCCCCAATGACACGTAGGTTTCTGCGCAGTCCATTGCCTTCAATATTTCCAGCAGAAACGGTACTGTTCCCTCTTTGAATGGCATTGATAACATCGTCAAAAGAAAGGGTAGCGGCATTCATTTTCAAGAGATCCAAAGAGACTTCTATTTCAAAGTCTTGTACTCCTCGTAGGGCAACTTCTTTGATTTCGGCCATTTGTTCAATCTTGTCCTGCAACAATTCTCCATAGAATTTCATTTCTGCAATGGGCAGATCTCCACTAAGACCGATATTTAGAATGGGAACCTCTTCCGACAAACTAAATTCGAAAGAAGTGGGCTCTACTTTTGCATTGTTAAAAGTGGGCCAGTCGGCACTGGAGGTAACCGCATCGATTTTGTCTTGAACTTTTATTTTCGCACTTTCTTTGGAAATAGATTCATCAAATTCAATGGTGATGAGGGAAAAGTTTTCTAATGAAGTTGATTCAATGCCGACTAAATTAGGTACTCCTTTAAGTTCTTCTTCCAATGGATCAGTAATCAAGCGCTCAATGTCCTCGGCTGTATTTCCCGGATAGATTGAACTGACAAAAATTTCGTTCGTATTGATTTCAGGATAATTTTCACGCGGCAGAGTGAGGTAGGAGGAGATTCCCAAAATAAAGAATAACCCAATTACTACATAGATTACCGTACTGTGATCGATGGCCCAGGAGGAAAGTGAAAACTCTTTGAGTTGTGATGATTTTTTCATGTTTTTGGGCTGCTTAAGATTGTGTTACGTTAACCAATTGTTGATCTTCGATTAAACGAATTCCATCTTCTACCAATCGATCTCCAGCCTGAAGACCACTTAAAATTTCCGTTTGATTGTCTGAAGATTTACCAATGGTCACAAAGGTTTTCACGGCTTTAAAAACACTTTCTTTCCCTGAAACCTCTTCTAAGGTATAGACGAAGTGAGCTCCTGCTTGATCTTCTAAAATGTTTTTGGAGGCGACCATTAGTGCAGTTGGGTTGATATAATCATTGACCCTTAATTGGGCGGTCATATTTGGTTTCAGATCACCTTCTTGATTTTTCAATTCAATTTCAATACGAAAAGAACGGTTGTTGGGGTTAATGAAGTTTCCTACAGAAGAAACCTTGGCATCCAAGGATTTTCTGAGAACAGGAATATTGACAACAACAGGGGTATTGGCCGAAATATTTGGGAGGTGTAATTCTGGAATAAAGGCACTAACCTTCATTTCATCCATGTTGATGATGCGAAGGACAGGAGTCATTCCAGGGGCCAAATTGCTTCCTGGATCTGCCATGATTTGATCAATAATTCCATCGAAAGGAGCAATAAGGTTTGTTTTTGCCACCTGATCTTTCATTTGCGCAATGCTTTTTTCCAGACTCTTGAATTGAGTTTTAGCCTGTAGGTATTGAATCTCCGAACCAATTTTTTGGTCCCATAAGCGACTTTGACGATTGTAGGTAGTCTTAGCTAGTTCTAATTGTAATTCCAGTTGTTCAAGTTGATCAATTAACCCACTATCTGACAAGGTCGCCATGAGCTGACCTTGTTTAACTTTTTGTCCAACACGAACATTGATGGTTTTTAAAAGACCAGGAATTTCAGGGTAAACGACAATGTTTTTATCTGTTTCAAGGGTTCCTTGAAAATCAACATAATGTGTATATGAAGTTGAGTTTACAGCAACAGATGAGACCAAGAGAAATTTCTTTTGGGTGTCCACTTCTCCAATTGCATTGTTCAATAAATTCAATTCAGTTTGTAGTGCATTGATGGTTTTGACAACTTCTGTTTTCTTGGTTTGTATAGCGGCTAAATCTCCGCCTTCAATGATTTCAGCCGTTGTTTGTTTGTCGGATGATCCACACTGGGCAAGGAAGATGCTTGTGAAAAGGAGTAGCGTTTTTTTCATGATGGAATTATTGTACGTTGTTGATTATAGTGTCTAAAATTGTTTTCTCAAGGATAACGTTACGCATGCCTTGAATCGCATTTTGTTGGGCTTGGTATAATTGTAATTGTGCTTGACGCAGGTCGAAACTTCCTGAAAGACCTTCGAAAAACTTGGTGGTATTTTTCTTTTCGATGCGTTCTGCAAGAGATAAGTTTTCAAGAGCAGTGGCATGTTCTTCTTTTGCCAATGCATAATTGTTAAGGGCATTTTGCCAATCTACATAAATTTGCGCCTTTACTTCGATGAGCTTGGTCTCGGCCTGTAATACACTTAATTTTGCTTTTTGTGCACTCGCCATTCTTCCAAAGGAACTAAAAATAGGTACCCTTAATTTAAAGCCAAAGGCAGAAGATCCAAACCATTTTTGCGAAGAATTGGTAAAGTCAAATTCATCATTGTTACCCATATAGCTTCCATTGAGGAAGGCACTAAAAGAAGGCAGCCCTTTGGCCCTCTCCAGGCGATACAAGAAGCCCTCAGAGGTAAGCTCATTTTCTGCCAAACGAATGTCAATATTGTTTTCATAGCTAGCTGTTGGGTCCTCTTCGAGTAGATGCAGGGTGGCTAATTCTTCTAAACTATTGGAGAAGTCGAAATTTTCTGTGAGTTCAATTCCCAAAAGTAGTTTAAAGACATTGTTGGCAAGATCAGTTGATTTGCTTAAATAACGAATTTGAGAATTTAGACTTGAGAGGGTTAGTCTTAGCTGTTCCACAGTTTCTTCTTCAGTGAAGCCGTTTTTGTATAATTGGTGGGCTTCTTCAATGTTTTTTTCCAGGGCATGGGCGTTCTTCTTCAAAACAGCCAACGATTCTCTTGCGACCAGTGCATTGACATAGGAGGTAACGATGGCTTTCTTCACCTCAATTTGAGTTTTTTCCAAAACATTTTCGGCTGTTTCAATAAAATGACGAATACCTTGAACTCCTACTACATAGGTGCCGTCAAAAATGAGTTGATTTAACTCGACCGTTCCTATGGCGGTTTGTTTAGTTCCAAAAATAACTTCAGCAAACTCACCTGCTTGCCCTCCAAAAAATTGAGCTGGAATAAGGGAAACAGGTTGCTCAATATTGTTTTGGTAGATAAGGTTTGCATTGATTTGTGGGAATCCAATGGAAAGGGTTTTCCATTTTTCTTTGTGGGCTTTTTGAACCTCAATAGTGGCACGTTTTAGGGTGCGATTGTAGTTCATTCCCCATTCTACCGCTTCATTGAGCGAAAAAGAAGCGGGAGTGTCTTGGGCAAAGCCAATTAGTCCAGCCAAGAAAAAGATGTAAAGCAATTTTTTTTTCATTTATTTTTGTTCAGATGTTCCAATAAATTCATTCAATACCCTAAGCCCTTTGGGAGTAACAATTGCCCGAGCATGGTATTCTAAATAATTTTCAAAGAGTGTGTTGATGTCGAATTGCGCGATCGGGAAAATATCGATATCTCGAATTCCACGCATTCCGTTCATGTACAAACGCGAGACAAAATCTACATTAATATTGGGGCGAAAAAGCCCTGTTTCGATTCCTAATCTGAGGCTAGACTGTACCATGACACCAAAGCGACTGTATTCCTGATCGCGAAGGTTGGAATAGATTTCTGGATAAAACTTTTGTAGTTGATAAGTAGGTGAAAGAGATTCATTTTGCAGGTATTTGAGTACAGCCGATTTTACACTATAGAGTTCTTCGATAGGGTGAGCAGCTTTTAATTTAATCTCTTCAATTTCACTACAGACGCAATCAAAAACAAAATTCGCACTCTCCCGAACAAGTTGTTCTTTGTTCTCGAAATGCGTATAAAGTGTTTTTTTGGAGATGGCCATTGCGTTAGCAACATCATCCATGGTTACACTTTTGAACCCCCTTTGAAGAAATAGTGCACTGGTTTTCTGTACTATAGTTTCTCTCACCTCTACTTTTTTGTGCAGCAAAAGTACGGATGGAAACTTTAAAAACCAAATAAGTTTCCAAAGTTTACCTTAGGAAAATAACGAGCCATTTTTTTTGGCTATTTTTGTAAAAATAGTTCATAGTGATTGCAACTTACCAACAGGCTTTTTTGGCCTACTTAGAAGAAAATTTACACAAAAAAACTCCCCGAACCTTATATGACCCTGCCAACTATATTCTAGGTTTGGGAGGAAAACGTATTCGTCCGGTTTTGGCTTTGCTTGCTGCAGATGCCGTAGGGAATGAAATCCAGAAAGCATTGCCAGCCGCTTTGGCGGTTGAAGTGTTTCACAATTTCAGTTTGGTGCACGATGATATTATGGACGAGGCGCCTCTGAGAAGAGGAAAACCCACCGTTCATGAAAAGTGGAATACCAATACGGGTATTTTGTCGGGCGATGTGATGCTGGTCATGGCTTATGAATGTTTGAACAACTACCCACCAGCATTGTTTGCTGAATTGACCCAATTGTTTAGCAAAACCGCCCGCGAAGTATGTGAAGGGCAGCAATATGATATGGATTTCCCAACCCAAGAAAGGGTTTCACAGGAAGAATACCTGAAAATGATCCGTTTAAAGACAGCCGTATTGCTAGGTTGCTCCCTGCAAATGGGTGCCATGATTGGCGGATTGAGCTGCAGTGAAAGCGAAGCATTTTATGCCTTTGGTATTCAACTTGGTCTTGCTTTTCAATTGCAAGACGATTACCTCGATGCCTTTGGTGATTCAGCAACCTTTGGAAAACAAGTGGGGGGCGATATTATTGAAAACAAGAAAACACTGTTGTATTTATTAGCCCTTGAAAAGGGAGATGCAGAGCAGCGTTCGACACTTGAGGAGCTGTTTACGACCACTCCAGAAGATTCCATGGAAAAAATTCAAAAAGCGAAGGCAATCTTTAGGGCAACAGGAGCAGATAGCGCCATTCAAGCCTTGATAGAAACCTACACCCAAAATGCGCTAAAAGAAGTTCAAAACTTTCGGGTTTCTTCTGAAAAGAAAGCAGTCTTTAAGGCCTTTGCATTGCAATTGATGGAACGTAAATTGTAGTTAGAATAAGCGTTTTATTAATGCACTGACAAAGCGTCTTATGGGGAAAGAACGCATGATGGCAACATCTTGCCATAAACTTGTCTTCTCCTCAAGAAAGCTGAAGATACGTTTTGGAGGATTGTATTGGAACATTTGCTTAAAAAGTAAACTACCTTCTCCATTGTGTTTAGCCAAAACATCTAAAAACAAGAGGTCGTAAAAGTTGAATTTCGATTTTTGCTTAAAATCCTTGAGCGGCTTGTTTTTTTTCATGAAGGCGACCAATTGGTCTACTTTTTGAACAGATTTTTGAAAGGTAAAGCCAGTACTCGCTTTGGTCCAGCCTCCAGCTGTGCCAATGTGTAATAGGTTAGCGGTATTGTGTTGACTAAAATCATAGGCGGTCATTGGAATACTCCCTTTTTCTTTCTCGATAATACTAACTTCCCCTGCTTTTTTGTCTTCTAAATAGGCTTGAATAGCGCTTTCATATTCTTTGTCTTCCAACAGATCTTTTGAAAAAAGGGTGTATTCAACCAAGGCTTCATGTTTGGAAAAGGGCAACACATACATAAAACGGGTGTTGTTTTTTTGGGGGACTTCGAAGTCCATAAAAACCACTGACTTTGGATCAAAAATGGGTGCTTGGGTTTTGACCACCCACCCAATGAAGTGTTGCTGTAGGACTGGGAATTGATTTTGTTTTTTGAACTTAGTTGTGGGAATACTGGAAAAAACACGTGGAGCGGAATATGTTGTTGCATTGGTTCGAACGCTGCAGTTATCCCGATTGGACGAAATTCCTTCGATTTCTTCTTGTAAGAAATACATGTTTTTATTTTTCTTGAGCAAGGGATATAGCTTTTTGTAAAAGTCAATCCCTTTGATCATTTTGTACCTGTAAGGAGCTAGGTCAAATTCGGAGCGATATCCTTTTGCTTTAAAGAGTGCTTTTCCCCAGGAGTTAGATACAATTTCATCCCATTTTCCTTCGCCTTCTTCCCAAAAGCACCAGGTTCGATCATTGGTGTTTTTCTCCTCTTTTTCAATGATTGCAATATGAAGATGTTTGAATGCAGTTTCGTTGGACAGTGCATTAGCTAGAAGAAGACCAGCAGCACCTCCTCCACAAATGATGATATCAAAGCGTTTATTTTTTTCCACTGCACCCAAAAATAAGGAAATCGATTGGATCGCTTGTTGCAATCGAATTAAAATTCCTTAATTTCGCTTGGAATATTAGTTTACATATGATTATGGATGAAGTTATTGCTTTTTTTCAAAAAACCGATCCTGTATTAGGAGCCCTTTATGCTACTCTTTTTACATGGGGTTTGACGGCTTTGGGCGCCTCGCTTGTTTTCTTTATTAAAGAATTAAATCGAGCAGTCCTCGATGGTCTTCTTGGCTTTACAGGCGGTGTAATGGTAGCCGCGAGTTTTTGGAGTTTGCTTGCTCCAGGGATCGAAATGAGTCCAGGAGAGGGATTTGTTAAGGTTATGCCAGCTGCGATAGGATTTGGCTTAGGAGCATTATTTATTTTTGCCTTGGACAAAGTACTTCCTCATATCCACATTAATTTTAAAGAAAGTGAGGGGATTAAAACCCCTTGGCACCGAACCACACTTTTGGTCTTGGCCATTACCTTACATAATATCCCTGAAGGCCTAGCCGTTGGTGTTCTTTTTGGCGGTGTAGCCGCTGGTTTACCTGAAGCATCTATCGCTGGAGCAGTTGTATTAGCCCTAGGAATTGGGATTCAAAACTTACCTGAAGGAATTGCCGTTTCTATGCCCTTGCGAAGACAAGGCATGAGTCGTTTTAAAAGCTTTTGGTATGGACAACTCTCTGCTATTGTAGAGCCCATTGCAGCTGTTATTGGTGCTGTTGCTGTTACTTTTTTCACTCCAATTTTGCCTTATGCGTTGGCCTTTGCAGCGGGAGCAATGATCTTTGTGGTGGTGGAAGAAGTTATTCCTGAAACACAACTTGACAAATATACCGACATTGCGACCCTTGGCTTTATTGGTGGCTTTATAGTGATGATGTCTTTAGATGTAGCCCTAGGTTAATTTTCTTCCTCTTTAGGACTCGTCCAACCTTGGGCGGTCAATTCTATTTGTTGCCCTAATCCAGTGACCAGATTACATCCAGCGGCTTTTTCAGTGATATGCCCAATCACAGAAAGTAAGGGGTGATTTTTAATGGCTTCAAAATGATTTTGGTCTACCGTAAATAAAAGCTCATAATCTTCTCCACCATTCAGGGCAGCAGTGGTGTTATTAATGGAAAACTCTTTACAAATGCCCAATACTTCTGGGTCAATAGGAATTTTGTCTTCATAGATTTGACAACCAACATCAGAAGCCTTGGCCAAATGCAAAAGCTCTGAAGACAATCCGTCACTGATGTCGATCATTGAAGTAGGGACAATGTTTAATTCGTCTAAAAGCTCAACAATGTCTTTTCGAGATTCTGGTTTTAACTGTCGCTCAATAGAATAAGCATAGGTGGATAAATCTGGCTGTGATTGGGGGTTCACCTCAAATACTGCCTTTTCCCTTTCGAGGACTTGAAGCCCCATATAGGCACCACCTAAATCTCCAGATACTACAATTAAATCGTGTTCTTTTGCGCCAGAACGATAGGTGATTTTTTCTTCTTTGGCCGTTCCAATTGCTGTGACAGAAATGATTAAACCCTTTTGAGAGGTTGTGGTATCTCCACCAACTAAATCTACTTTATAACGTGAGCAGGCATGTCCAATTCCGGCATAGAGTTCTTCTACAGCTTCTACCGGAAAACGGTTTGAAATGGCAATACTAACCGTGATTTGCGTAGGCATTGCATTCATGGCAAAGATGTCGGATAAGTTGACCATGACCGCTTTATAGCCCAAGTGCTTGAGGGGCATATAGCTGAGATCGAAATGGACACCTTCCACCAAGAAATCGGTAGATACTACAGTTTTGTCAGCATGATCAATAACCGCAGCATCGTCGCCAATCCCTTTTATAGACGTGGGGTCTTGGATCCCAAAATTTGCTTTAATCTTTTCAATGAGCCCAAATTCTCCGAGGTTAGCGATGGACGTTGTCGCTGTTTTTTTTTCTTCAAACATTTTACAAAAATACACTCTTTTAGGGATCTAGAGAATTCTGTCTAGCCCTCTTTTGGTAAGATATTTGATAAGACTATATTTGATAAAAATTATTCCATTGAAAAAAGTTACTTTATACATTCTTTTTTTCTGCCTTCTTCTGGTTCGGTGTTCAAAAATGGAGGAGGAAGATGCTATGATTGATATCCCGGATATAGTTGTTCCTGATGATCCAACGCCTACTCCTGTTTCTCCGGTGTATGAGGTTGTAGTGGTTGAGTCTGAAGAAAATTCCTGTGAAAATGGTTTTTCTGGGGACTATCCCTGTAGTAATTACAGTCTTTTAAATAGGATCAATTTGACCGTTTTACAGAGTGATTTTGCCAACGATAATTGGGGTTGGACCGATCCCGAAACAGGGAAAGAATATGTGCTACAAGGCTTAAATGACGGAACTGCTTTTGTGGATATTTCTTCCCCTACAATGGCACGCTATATTGGAAAACTACCAACTGCAACAGAGGAAAGTACTTGGCGTGATATCAAGGTGTATAACAATCATGCATTTATTGTCAGTGAGGCAGCAGATCACGGCCTGCAAGTCTTTGACCTTAGTCGCTTAAGGAATCAAACAGAATTTCAGCAGTTTACAGCAGACGCAAGCTTGACTAGCTTTGGTCATGCCCATAATATTGCCATCAATGAAGCCAGTGGATATGCCTATGTAATTGGCGCAGATCAATACAACGGTGGGCCTATTTTTATTGATATTTCTATACCAACTGAACCAACAATTATGGGTGGCTATGGAGACTCTTCTTATACCCACGATGCGCATATTGTTACCTACTCAGGACCAGATCCAGATTACCAAGGCCGCGAAATTTTGTTTGGGAGTAATAGCGATGGAGGAAATAATAATCAAGTGGTGATTGTAGATGTTACCGACAAAGCTGCTCCACGATTAATTTCCAATGCAACCTATAGTAACGGAGGATATACACATCAAAACTGGATTGATGAAGATCATCGTTATTTGTATGTAGGCGACGAGTTGGACGAAAGACGTTTTGGCAACCCAACCAAAACCTTGGTTTTTGATTTAGAGGACTTGGATAAGCCTTCCCTGTATTATTCTTACTTGGGAGTCACTTCTGCCATTGATCACAATGGTTACACCAAAGGAGACTCTTATTTTCTAGCAAATTATACGGCAGGATTCAGAGAAATTGATATTGAAAATATTGAAGCAGGTTCAATGATAGAAATTGGTTTTTTTGATACCTATCCAGAAAATGACAGTAATAGTTTTAATGGTGTATGGAATGTCTATCCGTATTTTGATAGTGGTGTAATTGCCATTAGCGATAGCAATCGAGGTTTGTTTTTAGTGAGACGATCCAATTAATCTAATGAAATACAAGCTAGTTTTTGCCGCGTTCTTCTTGATGTTATTTGCTTGTGAAAACTCGCCATTGTCTGAGTCGGTTCCCGTTTCGACCAAGCACGCTCTGCAATGGGTAAAGCTTTTTGGTGGAAGCGAAGAAGATATTGCTCATGATGTTATTGTGACTAAGGACGGAGGCTTTGCTGTTCTAGGAAATACTAAAAGTATCAACGGGGATATTCAAGATAAAACGGTTGAGGTCTCCGATATACTTTTGATAAAATTCTCTGCAACTGCCCAACTAGAGTGGTCCAAAACCTATGGTGGCTCCTTGGACGATCGTGGACATTCGTTGGTTCAAATGCCAGATGGTGGTTTTACACTTTTGGGTTATTCTATGAGTAGCGATATTGACGCCTCAAACAATGAGGGGCAACATGATAATTGGGTACTGCGGGTGGATGCACAAGGCAATTTGATGTGGGAAAAAAGCTTTGGTTTTCTAGGGCACGACCATGCTTATTCTATCATTACCACCCAAGACGGAGGCTTGTTGTTCAACGGTTTTTTAGATGTGACTTCCTCAGGAGGTTTGGGCAGTACCTCAAAAGGTCAAAGGCATGGTGTGGGAGAGTTTTGGGTACACAAGATAGATGCTTCTGGAAACATTCTGTGGCGACGTTATTACGGCGGAACTAACAATGACCGTTCCTATGCAGCAGTTGAAACCGAGGAAGGTAATTTTGTAATTGTAGGGACAACTGAAAGTACAGATATTGACATTAGTGCTCCTCGGGGCGATTATGACGTTTGGGTGATCAAAATCGCAGCAAACGGTACCTTGCTATGGGAGCGCTCTTTTGGGGGTTCTGAATATGAAGGTTCAAATGCAGTTTGGCTAGACAGTAAGCAAGTATTGCATGTATTTGGAAACACTTTCAGTACCGATAAAGATATTTCTTCACCATTGGGTAGTTCAGACTTTTGGTTGATCTCTGTCGATCAAAATGGAAATTTATTGTCTGAAAACACCTTTGGTGGAACAGCTTTTGATTTGGGACGCGATTTATTGATCGATAAGAATAATCATTTTTGGCTGACCGGTTACAGTCGTAGTAGTGACATAGATCTGTCTGAAAATCATGGAGATAACGACATTGTTTTACTTCAATTGGATCAAAACAAATTTCCAAAGCAACACTTTTCTTTGGGAGGGAGCGGTCTAGATATTGCTCATGCTATTGTTGAATTACCTCAAGGGGGAATTCTTGTTGTTGGCAGCACAGAAAGTGCTGATGGATCCTTTACAGGCAATCGTGGCAATAAGGATATATTCTTGGCACTTTGGGATGGGATTTTGGAATAACCCTATTGGCTTTATCTATGGCTAAATGCTAGTCATACTAAGTGAAATGCCGTATATTTGCACTAAATTTAAAAAAGGAAGTTTCACCCATGATTAAAGTTTCAGCTTCAGCGAAAGAAAAAGTCGCTAGTTTAATGCAAGAAGAAGGCTTCAATCCAACCACAGATTTTGTGCGTGTTGGTGTTAAAAGTGGCGGTTGTTCAGGACTTTCTTATGACTTGGATTTTGACGCTGCAAAAAAAGAAGACGATCGTTTATTTGAAGACAATGATGTTCGCATTGTTGTGGACAAGAAAAGCTTGCTTTATTTGGTAGGAACTACATTAGAATATTCTGGAGGATTGAATGGCAAAGGATTTGTTTTTAACAACCCCAATGCAAATCGAACCTGCGGATGTGGAGAAAGTTTTTCGCTCTAAAAGGACGCTATGGCATATACAGAAGAAGAATTAAAAAAAGAGCTCGAAACCAAAGAGTATGAGTATGGTTTTTATACTGACATTGAATCAGACACTTTTCCTGTTGGTTTAAATGAAGATATTGTTCGTGCGATTTCGAAACGCAAAGGGGAACCCGAATGGATGACCGACTGGCGACTAGAAGCTTTTGCCTCCTGGAAGGAGATGAAAGAGCCTGAATGGGCCAATGTGCATTATACAAAACCAGATTTTCAGGCAATTTCATACTATTCAGCTCCAAAGAAAAAAGATAAATACGAAAGCCTTGATCAGGTAGATCCAGAGCTATTGGATACATTCAACAAGCTTGGAATCTCAATAGAAGAACAAAAAAAACTCGCTGGAGTTGCCGTCGATATTGTTATAGACTCCGTTTCGGTAGCCACAACTTTTCGAGAAACACTTGCCGAGAAAGGAATTATTTTTTGTTCCATATCAGAGGCCATCAAGGATTACCCTGAGTTGATAAAAAAATACCTTGGAACAGTTATTCCTCCAAAAGATAATTTTTATGCTGCCTTGAATGCTGCAGTCTTCTCTGATGGGTCGTTTTGTTACATTCCAAAAGGAGTTCGTTGTCCGATGGAATTATCAACCTACTTCCGAATCAATCAAGCCGGAACGGGTCAATTTGAACGCACCTTAGTCATTGCCGATGAAGGGAGTTATGTTTCCTATCTAGAGGGGTGTACAGCACCTTCAAGAGATGAAAATCAGCTACACGCAGCCTGTGTAGAATTGATTGCACTAGACGATGCTGAAATAAAATACTCAACGGTTCAAAACTGGTATCCAGGGAACAAGGAAGGAAAAGGGGGGGTGTACAATTTTGTGACTAAACGCGGAATTTGTCATACCAACTCAAAAATATCTTGGACGCAAGTCGAAACAGGATCTGCCGTTACTTGGAAATATCCTTCGTGTATTTTAAAAGGCGATAATTCAATTGGAGAGTTTTATTCCATAGCTGTGACCAATAACCATCAACAGGCCGATACAGGAACTAAGATGATTCATTTAGGGAAAAACACACGATCAACAATCATTTCAAAGGGGATATCTGCAGGAGAATCACAAAATAGTTACCGAGGTCTGGTCCAAGTAAATCCAAAAGCGACAAATGCTCGAAACTTTTCTCAGTGTGATTCGTTGTTGATGGGCAATAAGTGCGGAGCACACACCTTCCCTTATATTGAAGCCAGAAACAATTCGGCGCAGATAGAGCACGAAGCAACCACAAGTAAAATTGGTGAAGACCAAATTTTTTATTGTAACCAGCGTGGTATTGATACCGAAAAGGCCATCGCACTTATCGTGAATGGATTCAGTAAAGAAGTCCTCAACAAACTCCCCATGGAGTTCGCTGTAGAGGCACAAAAATTATTAGAAATCTCCCTCGAAGGATCTGTAGGGTAATCAACAACTATATGCTTACAATTAAAGATTTACACGCAAGTGTAGAAGACAAAGAAATCTTAAAAGGAATCAATCTTCAGGTAAACCCAGGAGAGGTACATGCAATTATGGGTCCTAATGGATCAGGAAAAAGCACCCTTTCTACGGTAATAGCTGGGCACGAAGACTATGAAGTCAGTAAAGGATCCATTGTTTTTGATGGAGAAGATTTAGCAGAATTAGATGCTGAGCAACGTGCTCATAAAGGTGTCTTTTTATCC
>CAJQKN010000114.1 GCA_905478905.1 uncultured Flavobacteriaceae bacterium
TTATTGTTTAAAGGTCCTGCTCGTGTTTTCGACGGTGAGTATGCAGCCAATGACGGGATCCGTGAAGGTTTGGTTCAAAAAGGAGATGTTGTTGTCATTCGATATGAAGGCCCAAAGGGAGGTCCTGGTATGCCAGAAATGTTGAAACCAACCGCTGCCATCATGGGAGTTGGTCTTGGAAAAGATGTTGCTTTAATTACTGATGGCCGCTTCTCTGGAGGAACCCACGGCTTTGTGGTGGGACATATTGTTCCAGAAGCACAAGAAGGGGGAACAATTGGATTGCTGGAAGATGGTGACATCATCGAAATAAATGCCGAGAATAATACTTTGGAAGTGCATTTATCTGAAGCAGAATTGAATGAGCGTAAAGCTAAATGGACAGCACCAGAACTTAAGTTTTCTAGTGGTGTACTCTATAAATACATTAAAAACGTGTCCACAGCATCGGAAGGCTGTGTGACCGACGAATAAAAGATTATGAAAAACGAACAATCACTCCATATATCTGGAGCTGAAGCAGTTATCCGCTGCCTTTTGGCAGAAGGTGCTGATTTGATTTATGGTTATCCTGGTGGTGCAATCATGCCCATCTATGATGAACTGTATAAATTCAGTGATCAATTACGTCATGTATTAACCCGCCATGAGCAAGGAGCAACCCATGCTGCGCAGGGTTTTGCGCGTACTTCTGGCAAAGTAGGGGTAGCAATGGCAACTTCTGGTCCAGGAGCGACAAACTTGGTTACCGGTATAGCAGATGCACAAATTGATTCCACTCCTATGGTGTGTATAACAGGTCAAGTTGCTTCACATTTATTGGGTTCAGATGCATTCCAAGAAACGGATATTATTGGGATTTCAACTCCTGTGACAAAATGGAACTACCAGATTACCAAAGCCAGCGAAATTCCAAAGATCATGGCAAAGGCGTTTTATATAGCCCGTTCTGGACGTCCAGGTCCTGTTCTTATCGACATTACTAAAGATGCACAGTTCGAATTTTTTGACTTTACCTATGAAAAATGCAAAGGAATTCGTTCTTATCAACCTGTTCCTGCCATGGATATGGCACAAGTAAATGAGGCTGCAGCGGTAATCAATGCGGCAAAACAACCCATGATTGTTTGGGGACAAGGCGTTATCTTAGGAGAAGCTGAAGAAGAATTTAAAGACTTTGTTGAGCGTAGCGGGATTCCATCTGTATGGACGATTTTAGGTTTATCCGCTTTACCAACAAGTCATCCTTTAAATATGGGAATGGTTGGAATGCACGGTAATTACGGTCCCAATCTTTTGACCAACGAATGCGATGTATTGATTGCTGTTGGAATGCGTTTTGACGATCGTGTTACTGGAAATTTAGCCACCTATGCCAAACAAGCTACAGTAGTTCACTTGGAAATTGATCCTGCAGAAATCAGTAAAAATGTTCATGCCGATTACCCTGTTTTGGGAAATTGTAAAGAAAGTCTTCTTGCCTTAACAAAGTTAGTAGAACACAAACCTTTGGAAGAGTGGAGGGCTCGTTTTGCTTCCTATATGGAGACAGAATATGAAACGGTCATCAAAGGCGATACTTTACCAACAAAAGAAGGTTTAACCATGGGGGAAACCATTGTAGCCATCAATAAATATACGGGTGGCGATGCGGTAATTGTTACAGATGTTGGCCAACACCAGATGATTGCCTGCCGATATGCCGAATTTATTCGTTCCAAAAGTAATGTTACCTCTGGAGGATTAGGCACCATGGGCTTTGCTTTACCTGCTGCCATTGGGGCTAAAATGGGAGCAGAAGATAGACATGTAGTTGCTGTAATTGGTGATGGTGGTTATCAAATGACCATACAAGAATTAGGGACTATTTTTCAAACAGGAACTGCCGTAAAAATTGTAGTATTGAACAATGACTATCTCGGGATGGTACGTCAATGGCAGCAATTGTTTTTCGATAAGCGTTATGCCTCAACCGAGATGACCAATCCAGATTTTGTGATGATTGCAAAAGGCTATAACATTGATGCAAAACGGGTGAGTGAACGTTCTCAGCTCGATGCAGCCGTGAAAGAGATGATCGCCTCAGACAAACCCTATTTTTTGGAGGTTTGCGTGGAAAAAGAAGCCAATGTATTCCCGATGATTCCTACAGGAGCATCTGTATCAGATATAAGACTACAATAATGAGTGAAACTACACGCTATACAATATCGATTTATACCGAAAACAATATCGGTTTACTCAATCGAATCTCCGCAATTTTTTTAAAGCGCCACATAAATTTCCTTAGTTTTTCAACTTCCCAATCAGAAATTCCTGATGTTTTCCGCTTTATCATTGTGGTGAAGATGACTGAATCTGGGGTGAAAAAAATTGTTCAGCAGATCGAAAAACAAGTAGATGTCATCAAGGCCTTTTATCATACCGATGAAGAAACAATCTTTCAAGAATCGGCTTTATACAAAGTAAAATCCAGCTATTTGTTTGAAGAACGTCAAATACAAAACATCATCAAAGACAGTCATGCAAACATTGTAACGGTTTCTCCTGAGTTTTTTGTGATTGAAAAAACAGGCTTTCGGCATGAAACGGAAAAACTTCGCGAAGATTTAGTTCCCTACGGTTTATTACAATTTGTGCGTTCTGGACGTATATCTGTAACAAAATCAGCCATGGGTATCTCAGAAATTTTAAATAATTTTAACAACCAAAATAACGATTAAACAAAACACAATGGCAAATTATTTTAACCACCTATCATTACGTGAACAACTGAACCAACTGGGGCAATGCCGCTTTATGGATTCTTCTGAATTCAGCGAGGGTATTTCTGCTCTAGAAGGAAAGAAAATTGTCATTGTTGGCTGTGGTGCGCAAGGGCTCAATCAAGGATTGAACATGCGCGATTCTGGCTTGAATATTTCCTATGCTTTACGCCAAGGAGCAATTGATCAAAAACGAGCTTCTTTTCAAAACGCATCAGAAAATAATTTTCCCGTGGGAAGTTATGAGGAAATGATCCCTGACTCAGATGTTGTGATCAACCTAACGCCTGACAAGAATCATACTGCCGTAGTCAATGCGATCATGCCCATCATGAAACAAGGAGCAACCTTATCTTATTCACACGGATTCAATATTGTTGAAGAAGGTACGCAGATTAGAAAAGATCTAACGGTCATAATGGTAGCACCTAAATGCCCTGGATCTGAAGTAAGGGAAGAATACAAGCGAGGATTTGGTGTACCCACACTCATTGCTGTACACCCCGAAAATGACCCACAAGGACATGGTTTGGCGCAGGCCAAAGCCTATGCCGTTGGCACTGGTGGACATCGTGCAGGTGTGCTAGAATCTTCTTTTGTTGCTGAAGTAAAGTCTGACCTTATGGGAGAGCAAACCATTTTATGTGGTGTGCTGCAAACAGGTTCTATACTTTGTTTTGATAAAATGGTTGAAAAAGGGATTGATGCTGCCTATGCGGCAAAATTGATTCAATACGGATGGGAAACCATTACAGAGGCCTTAAAACACGGTGGAATCACCAATATGATGGATCGTTTGTCGAATCCTGCAAAGATCAAAGCCTTTGAATTGTCGGAACAATTGAAAGAGATCATGGAGCCCTTGTTCCAAAAACATATGGATGATATCATGTCTGGACACTTCTCCAAAACAATGATGGAAGATTGGGCAAATGATGATAAGAATTTATTGGGGTGGCGTGCTGCCACTGGCGAGACTGCTTTTGAAAAAACAGCTCCCACCGATCAAGAAATATCTGAACAAGAATTTTTCGATCATGGTATTTTAATGGTTGCCTTTGTTCGTGCTGGTGTTGAACTTGCTTTTGACACAATGGTTTCTGCTGGAATCAAAGAAGAGTCTGCATATTATGAATCTTTACACGAAACTCCGCTAATCGCCAATACCATTGCGCGTAAGAAATTGTTTGAAATGAACCGAGTAATTTCTGATACAGCTGAATATGGTTGTTATTTATTTGATCATGCCTGTAAGCCTTTATTGGTTGATTTCATGAAAGGAATTGACACCGATGTGATTGGTGCTAGCTTTGCTCCTGAGGCAGGCAATGGTGTAGACAACAAGCAATTGATTGATGTCAATGAAATCATTCGTTACCACCCAATAGAATTGATTGGATTTGAATTAAGAAATTCGATGACGGCAATGAAAAAAATAGTTTAAAATGAGACAACCAAGTGTTGAAGGTGCTTTGGCTGCCCAAGAGCGACTAAAACAAGTCGCCATGGTCACACCATTTCAATATTTGGCTCGTTTATCAGAAAAATTTGGCGCGAAAGTTTATACAAAGCGAGAAGACTTACAACAAGTCCGTTCATTCAAAATTCGTGGTGCCTACAATAAATTCCTTACACTAAGTGCTCTAGAGCGTTCCAAAGGGGTCGTTTGTGCCAGTGCAGGGAATCATGCACAGGGCTTTGCTTTTGCTTGTCGTGCATTGGAAATTAAAGGAACAGTTTTTATGCCCGTTCCTACTCCTGGACAAAAAGTCGATCAGGTACGTATGTTTGGCGGTGCATTTGTCGATATTCAGCTCATTGGCGATACTTTTGACGACTCTTCAAAAGCTGCTCAACTTTATCAAAAAGAAAATGATCTAGTATTTATCCATCCTTTCGATGATGTTGATGTGATTGAGGGTCAAGCAACCATTGCCCTTGAAATCATTGACCAAGCTGCAAAACAACTGGATTATTTATTTGTCCCAGTAGGGGGTGGCGGATTGATTTCAGGAATATTGACCGTATTCAAGGCACTTTCTCCTTCCACTAAAATTATTGGTGTAGAGCCAACAGGCGCCCCCTCTCTTCAGACATCCCTCTTAAATAAAAAGAATACGCGTCTAGAAACAATCGATAAATTTGTTGATGGCGCTGCCGTTCAGCGGGTTGGTGATCTTTGTTTTGAGGTTTGTATTAATCAGATAGACGATTGTATTTCAGTAGACGAAGGACGTATTTGTCAAGAAATTTTGGATTTATATAATACAGAAGGAATCGTTGTTGAACCAGCGGGTGCAATATCATTGGCTGCCATGGATGAGTATGCCCATTTACTAATTGGGAAACAGGTTGGAACACTCATTTGTGGAGGGAATAATGACATTACAAGAACCCCAGAAATAAAGGAGCGTGCCCTCCTATACGCAAAATTAAAACATTATTTTATCGTGCGCTTTCCCCAACGTGCAGGAGCCTTAAAAGAATTTGTAAACGAAATTCTTGGTCCGCAAGATGACATCACTTTTTTTGAATACTCCAAAAAGAACAGTAGAGTTGACGCCCCTGCGGTGGTAGGAATTCAATTAAAAAGTGCCACAGATTTTGAACCTCTGTTAAGTCGTATGAAAGACCATGGTTTCTTTGGCGATTATCTTAACGAAAAACCTGATTTGTTCCAATACCTTGTTTAGGGGTCTAAAAAACCAAAGGGATCGCAAACCTAAAGAGAACGATTAGTAAGACAACCGCAATCAAGTTAATGATAATTCCAACACGTGCCATTTGGGCTACTTTGACATAACCACTGGCAAAGACAATGGCATTGGGTGGGGTGGCCATGGGAAGCATAAAGGCACAACTGCTTGCCATGGTAACAGGGATTAAAAGATATAAGATTGGAATTTCTAATCCTAAGGCGATTCCAGCAACAACTGGAGCTAGTACAGCGACCAAGGCTACATTACTCATCAATTCTGTCATAAATAGCATAAGTAATATAAGGAGAGAAGCCGTAATCAAAACATTCAAATTTGCCGCCGCAATGGCATCAGTAATAAGGGAGACAATGCCTGTTGTGGACATGCCTTTTGCCAGAGCTAAACCTCCACCAAATAAAATTAAAATTCCCCAGGCAAGTCGTTGGGTGTCTTTCCATTCCAAAATAAATACTCCTTCTTTAAATTTATGCGGTATAGCGAAAAGTGCTAGAGCACATCCCACACTGATGATGGTATCTGATAAACCCAAAGCAGGGAAAAATGAATTCAGCACAGTTCGAAATACCCACAAGAAAACTGTGATTGCAAAGACCCTTAGTACATGCTTTTCCTTTGGAGTTACTGGGCCTAAATCACGCAGTTTTTGAGCGATCAATTCATTGGAAGACGCAAAGTCAATTCCTTTATTTGGAAACATCCAACGGGTTAAAATATAATAGATGATGGCAATCATGACAGCCGAGAAGGGAAGTCCAATAGTCATCCATTTAAAAAATGAAATTTGAATATTGTACTCGTTTTCAAGGAGTCCGATTAGAATTGAATTTGGTGGAGTACCAATAACTGTTGCAATCCCTCCTGCATTGGCAGAAAAAGCAATCCCTAGCATAACACTCAATGAAAAATATTGTTCCTGTGTGGTAAATACTCCCTCGCTTTTAACCAATAATTGAATGACAGAAAGCGCTATTGGGAGCATAACAACTGTACTGGCCGTATTGGATATCCACATACTCATAAAAGCAGTGGCTAGCATAAAACCAAGGATTACCCGGTTGGGGGTAGTGCCAGTTTTCTGAATGATGGTCAATGCAATTCTTCGATGAAGATTTACTTTTTCAAGTGCCAAGGCCAACACAAAGCCACCAAAAAATAAAAAAACAATTGAACTACCATAGTTTGCACCCACATCATTCATGGACATAACCTCAAACAAAGGAAAAATAATCAAGGGGAGTAGGGCGGTAACAGAAATTGAAACCGCTTCTGTAATCCACCAACTCACCATCCAAATCGCTAAACCAATAACAGTTATTGCTTCGGGAGTTAGAAAAGATGGGTTACTTCCTTTAATTAGGATAAAAAGTAACGGGCCAATAATTAATCCAATTTTCTTACTCATTAATTGCTTTGTTCGTTTTTATTTAAAAATTTTATGCTTTGCTAAGAGGGTCTCTACAATAATTTGTTTAATTTTATACTTAAAATATTAGACAATAAATATGAGCAGCGTTCAATTAGTAAATATAGATACTTCTGTCAAATTTAACAATCAAATTCACTGTAAACATTATTTAGTTGATGGAGAATTAAAAAATTGGAAAGGAAATACATCCAATGTATACTCTACAATTTACACTGAAAACAAAGAAGGGGAAGTCGGACCAACCCTTTTGGGGTCTATTCCAGACATGGAAACTGAGGCCGCTATTGATGCTTTGAATGCTGCTGAAAAGGCTTTTAACCGTGGTCAGGGGGCTTGGCCCACCATGAAGGTAAAAGATCGTTTAAAGTGTTTGGACACATTTGCTGGAAAAATGAAAGAACACCGCGAACAAGTGGTTGAATTATTGATGTGGGAAATTGGTAAAAATAAAGCAGATTCTTACAAGGAATTTGATCGAACAGTCGACTATATCTACGATACCATTGATGCCTATAAAAAACTTGACCGTAAAAGCGCAAAATTTGAGAAAGAGGCTGGAATTCATGCACATATTCGCCGTGGGCCTTTGGGTGTAGTTTTATGCTTGGGACCCTATAACTACCCATTGAACGAAACATTTTGTTTGTTAATTCCTGCCATCATAATGGGAAATACTGCGATTTTTAAGCCCGCTAAGCACGGTGTTTTGTTAATCACTCCCTTGCTGAAGGCTTTTTATGAAAGTTTCCCTCCTGGGGTTGTAAATATTGTTTTTGGTCGCGGACGTAAAATTGCCTCTCCAATAATGGAAACTGGAAAAATAGATGTTTTAGCACTGATTGGTCATTCAACCTCTGCTGTAGCATTGCAAGATTTACACCCAAACAAGAATAGACTGCGTTTGGTTTTAGGACTGGAAGCAAAAAACCCGGGAATCATTCTACCCGATGCGGATTTAGATTTAACCATCAAAGAATGTATCTCCGGAACCTTGTCCTACAACGGCCAGCGCTGTACTGCGTTAAAAATGTTATTTGTTCACGAATCTATTGTTGAAGAATTCAATGCGCGCTTTGCCAAAGAAGTTGATAAGTTAACCTATGGTTTACCTTGGGATGAAGGTGCTTTCTTGACGCCCTTACCAGAACCCAACAAACCGGCATATATCCAAGAATTAATTGCAGATGCCAAAGCAAAAGGTGCTAAAGTGCTCAATAAAAAAGGAGGGAAGCTAACCCATAACTATTCCTATCCAGCTGTTTTGTATCCAGTAACAAACGATATGGACGTTTATCATGAAGAACAGTTTGGTCCAGTTATTCCTATCATGTCCTACAAAGACATTAATGAACCATTGGATGTTATGGCCGCTTCTGAATATGGGCAGCAGGTAAGTTTATTCGGTCGCGATATTCGCAAAATTGGTCCATTGGTCGATGTATTGGCCAATTTAGTTTGTAGGGTCAATCTAAATTCTGCCTGTCAACGTGGACCAGATGTTTATCCGTTTACCGGGAGAAAGAATTCAGCTGTTAGCACACTTAGTGTCTACGATGCATTGCGTTCCTTTTCTATCCGAACCTTTATTGCAGCCAAAGATAATTCGTATAATAATGAGATTTTAGATGCTTTAATGGATTCAAAAGAGTCAAATTTTGTAAATACAGAATATCTTTTATAACTAAAAATACTGGCCAATACCAAATACAAGCCCTTTGACTTTTGAACTCCCAAGGGCAAAGCCATAGTCGATTCGAAGTACTGCATTATAGATGTATTTATGAATGAAACGGAGACCTATCCCACTGTAGGCGTGAGTATTTTTGGGTTTAAAAATATTGTTTATAGTATTGCCTGAAGGTCGAATACCAGCGAAATCAACAAACAGATTTCCTTGTAAGACAAACCATTTTTTTTCGATCAAGCCATGACGGTATTCACTATTAAATGCCCAAAGGGAACTTCCTCGTTGTATTAAATTTCCACTCCCTCTAACATTGCGGTTGTTGTCAATTGCAAAAGGAGGGAAAAGTGTGTTGATGTTTTTGGCAAGTCCCAGTTTTAGTCGAAAACCTAAGTTTCCAAATTCTTTGATGCGTTTAAAATAGACTGTCTGATTTTCTATCGAATAAAATGTGTTGCGATTACTGATGGTTTTCCCCCATACATGTGTCAGGATGAGTTGGTTTTTCCATCCACTATTAAAATAGTAAAAGGGGAAAATGGCATCATAGTTATAACCAATTTTTCCAATAATTTTATTTGTCTTGAATTCTTGCGGCACCTGACTCAAGATAGCTCCACTTCGGTACATATAGTGTTCATTTGAAATACCGATACCTGCAAAAACCTTGTTTTTCAAATTTAGTTCTCTCCCAAAACTCGTTTCAGCTGATTCAATGCGATAACGGTATAGGGCTTCTACGTCTTCTTGTTGAATGGGTTCTAATGTTTCCCGATGCTGGAAAATGAATTTTAATTCATTGTTGGCGCTAATAAAATTATTGTTTTCAAGAATAACCCCATAACCTGGGAAATTATTTTGCCGATAAAATGCTCCAATGGTATAGCCTTTTCCTAAAAAATTATGGTCTGTTGCACCAAGGTGGAAGGCTAGCTCATTCTCTAGCGTTTGCCAGATATCTAGCGCAGGGATTAAGGTTTTATTTTCTTCGATATGAATGGTCAACTGCAGCCTTTCTTTTTCACTATTTACCATAGAATAATAGGCGTGACTGATGGCGGGCTCGCGAATAAGACGAATCATGTCCTCGGTTAAAAGCAAACTGTCCGCAGGGCTTCCTTGATCGATCGAAAGCAGTTTTTTAAGGTAGATTTCTTTTGTTTTACCTAGGCCATCAAATGAAATGGATTCAATTATTTTTTCTTGTGCGCTAATTGTTACAGAAAAGAGTACAAGAATGAAAATGAAGTGTTTATTCATCTTAATCAAGTAATGCCCTTAATCCAATATTGAATGTTTGTCCAAGACCATTGTCCTTTCCGCGCACAAAGTTGGAATACAAGAGTTCAAGATTCAAGGTTTCATTTAATTGGAATTTTGCACCTCCCCCTAGAGCTGAATAATTTTGAGAAAACCCATTGTTGATAGCGATTAAATTGTAATGTTGCGCCAAAAGGAGAAAGGTGGTGTTTGCAGAGGGAAAATAGCTTAAAAATAGACCTGGACTAACACCAAAGGAGTCATTGGCAAAGCTATTCTCTTTTTTCCCAAAATTGTATTGGGTATTCACTTCAGCATAAATTTGAACTGTTCCGTTGGGGGCTAAGTAATCGTAGAAAAATCTGTTTTGGAATGTTTTTCCCTTTTGATCAAGAAAAATTCCATTTACTGTTTCTGCTTCTGAAAAAAGTGGAAAACTAATCGATGATTGAATAGCAAAACGTTCCCATTTTTTAATTGGGGTAAACTTTATGGCGGGAGCAATGCTCGTTAAACCAGCGCGATTGCTGCTCCCCCCCTCAAAGGCAAAAGGGGCAAGTATACCTTTCCCGTTAATGGTGTTTGAACGGTATTCTAGCAATAAACCAAGATTGAGACGATTAGAATCGCTCACTCCACTAAAGATGTCTAGAGAAGAGGTGAAAAAGTTTTGACGCGGAACAGTAGTCTTGTTTTGTTGACGATCTATTCGCTTGGTTTCGGTATATAGATTATTGAACCATTTTATGTCCCACTGGCCTTTGCGAAGTAATTTGGTTGGGGTATAGGTCTGAATGTTGGAAGTAGATTGAGCAATTTCTTGACCTTCCGTTTGTGAAAATAAATAGAGTGGTGCTAAAAGTAAAAGGGGTAAAAGTGTTTTCATTTATAGGTAGAGTTAGTAAGTTTGAGTATTTTAAAGGTAAGAAATTTTATGTATCTATGTGGAAATCAATTTTATCGTTCCTCTTAATCCTTTTTTTCTTTTCAAATTGTTCTCCCTTAAAACAATATTCTAGCCCAAGCTATGCATGGGCTGAAGCA
The DNA here is from genome assembly GCA_905478905.1 of uncultured Flavobacteriaceae bacterium. Lineage (GTDB taxonomy): Bacteria > Bacteroidota > Bacteroidia > Flavobacteriales > Flavobacteriaceae > Arcticimaribacter. The sequence goes on from CAJQKN010000114.1 coordinate 10,900, forward strand.
GAAATTAAGATCTTTGAGGCCATGGATGCTTCTGTTGAATATGCAGACAATTCCTTGCTTTTTATCGGTAGTTCCAGCATTCGAATGTGGGATACACTAGCAGAAGACATGGCCCCATTCCCAGTAATTAAAAGGGGGTATGGAGGAGCACATTTACGGGATGCTATTTTCTACACCCATAGAGTGCTTGGAGAACACGAACCTGCCATGATTATTGGCTTTATCGCCAATGATATTAAAGGTGTGCAAGAGGATGAGCGACCAGGAAAAGTAAAACGTTTGTTTGCGTTTTTCCTAAAACAAGTTCGAGAGAGACATCCTGAGACTCCTTTTTTATGGGTCGAAATTACGCCAACCAAAAGTAGATGGAAGCAGTGGGAGGAAATCAAGAGGGTGAATAAAAAGATAAAAGCCTACTGCGAAAAAATGCCCAATGTCTATTTTGTAGAAACTGCAGAAGCTTTTCTGAATGAAAATGGGCTACCACGCACAGAACTCTTCATCGAAGATCAATTGCATTTGAATAAAGAAGGCTATGCTCTTTGGAGCAGTATCATAAAAAAAGAAATTGAGCAGTACCTAAACTAAGTGGCTTTGTCCATGGAGCGCACCACCCAATAGGGTATGAGATTGAAAAAGATCCACAGCACTTTATAGAGTCCCAAAATGAGATAGAGGTCTTTTTTAAATTCTATTAAGGTACCCCCATAGAAATACGCATGCAGCAGAAATACCTGTTCAGAAAACAACAAACCAACCGAAAAGAGTAGTAAAAAAAAGAAATTGAGCTTGGTGCACTGCCATAAAAAGACCTTAAGTTGAGAAAGTTTCATCTTTAAATCGTTTTTTTAAAAATAAGAAAACTTTAGCTTTTTTTGTAGGCTTGACTTAAGCTTTCTCAATTAGTTCAACCAGATAATCGCCAACTTGTGATGTTTTGTAGGCTTTTCCTCCATCGGCCAAGTCTTCGGTTACATAGCCTTCTTCAAGGGATTGATCAACTACTTTACGAATCAGTGCGCCCTCTTCCTGTAAGTCAAAAGACATTTCAAAGAGCATGGCAGCAGAGAGAATTGTGGCCAAAGGATTAGCAATGTCGAGGCCGGTCGCTTGCGGATACGAACCATGAATGGGTTCGTATAAGGCATTATTAGTACCAATGGAAGCAGAAGGCATGAGGCCCATTGATCCCGATATAACTGAAGCTTCATCAGTTAAGATGTCTCCAAATAGATTTTCTGTGATCAAGACATCATAGCTGTTGGGCCATTGCACCAATCGCATGGCTACCGCATCGACCAATTCATAGGAAACCTCTACTTCTGGATAATCTTTTTCCATTGCTTGAACAGTTTCTCTCCACAGTCGGGAACTTTCCAATACGTTGGCCTTATCTACACAGCATAATTTCTTGCTTCTTGTCATGGCCAATTCAAAGCCTTTTTTTGCTAAACGAATGATCTCATCACGGGTATAGGTACAGGTATCAAAGGCAGTATTTCCGTTGTCTTTACGCCCTCGTTCCCCAAAATAGATTCCACCAGTAAGTTCACGCAAGAAAACTAAATCTGTACCTTCAATGCGTTCTTTTTTTAGGGGAGATTTATCCAAGAGAGAAGGGAAAGTAAATGTGGGACGTACATTGGCAAAAAGGCCAAGTTTTTTACGCATTCTCAAAAGGCCCTGTTCTGGTCGAACTTTTGCAGAGGGATCATTATCAAATCGAGGTAAACCAATGGCACCAAATAGAACAGCATCTGCTGCCTCGCAAATGGCATGGGTTTCATCTGGATAGGGATCTCCAACAGCATCAATTGCTGCTGCACCTGTTAGGGCAGGGGTCCACTTAATATTATGGCCAAATTTATTTGCGATGGCATTACTCACTTTTACGGCTTGATCAATAATTTCTGGTCCAATGCCGTCTCCGGCCAAAAGGGCGATGTTCATGTTCATATTTATAGAGATATACTATTTAACATTTTTTCTGTAGCCTTAATGGCCGATACGGTTTGATCAGAGTCCAAACCGCGGGTAACAAATTCTTTTTTTCCGATTTGCCATGTTATGCTTGTTTCACATAAGGCATCCGAATGACTCCCAGGTGGAATGTGCACAGCATAGTCAACCAATTGGGGAAGGGCAATTTTCTTCTTTTTATATATTTTTCGAAGCGCATTGAGGAAGGCATCATATTGGCCGTCTCCAGCTGCGCTTTCTTCGATCAATTCTCCCTCTAGTTCAATGGCAATGGTCGTTGAAGGTTGAAGTCCTTTCGCGTGTGTTAAAACATAGGATTTAATGCTGACGGTTTGTTGTTGTGCACTACTGTCCAACACATCAGAAATAATGTAGGGTAAATCGTGTGCAGTTACCTTTTGTTTTTTATCGCCTAATTCGATAATACGTTCGGTAACTTTTTTGAGATCATCGTTGTTTAGGGTAAGTCCAAGTTCTTGTAGATTTTTGACAATATTGGCCTTCCCCGATGTTTTTCCGAGGGCGTAGGAGCGTTTTCGTCCAAATCGTTCGGGCAATAGATCATTGAAATACAAATTCTTTTTTGAATCACCATCGGCATGAATTCCAGCTGTTTGTGTAAAAACATTAGCACCAACTATGGGTTTATTCGCAGGGATTCTAAAACCGGTAAAGGTAGAAACCAATTGACTTACTTTATAGAGCGATTTCTCTTTAATACTTGTTTTGACCTGAGGTAGAAAGTCGTTGATGACAGCTACAACCGAAGCTAGTGGTGCATTTCCAGCGCGTTCGCCCATTCCATTTACAGTTAAATGTAATCCATGAACTCCGGCTTTAACTGCTTCCATGGCATTGCTTACGCCTAAATCATAATCATTGTGACCATGAAAATCAAAATGTATTTTCGGGTAGCGTGCTATAATAGTGGTCAAATAATTTGCTGTTTCCTCTGGCGATAATATGCCCAGGGTATCAGGCAATAAGATGCGTTTTACCTTTTGCGTAGAGAGAAAATCTAGAAATGAAAAGACATAGGAAGCAGAATTGCGCATTCCATTGCTCCAGTCCTCTAAATAAACATTGGTTGAAATTCCCCTCGAACTAGCAAGTTCAATGTTTTCAGCAATATTATTAAAATGTTCCTCTTGCGTTTGTTTTAGTTGGTAGGTGAGGTGATTGAGCGAACCCTTGGTCAAAAGATTCTGTACTTTTACACCACTTTTTTCCATCCAATCGATCGAGACACCCTTATCGACAAAGCTCAGAATTTCAACTTGATCCAAATAACCAGCATCCTTAGCCCAGGAGGTAATGCGCTGTACTGCATCAAATTCACCCTCAGAAACTCGGGCAGAGGCAACTTCAATTCGGTCGACCTTCAATTCTTGGAGAAGAAGTTTAGCCAAGGTTAATTTTTCTGAGGCTGAAAAAGAAACGCCCGAGGTTTGTTCACCATCCCTGAGGGTAGTGTCCATAATTTCAATCTTTCTCGCTGCGCCCAAAATAGTGGATTAAAGAGGGGTGTTTTCCGCAAAATTACGGATGTTGTCTTTTATGTTCAGAAGGTAATCTATATCGTCAAAGCCATTGATCATATTCTCTTTTTTGTAGGAATTGATTGCAAAGCTCTCCTTAGCCCCTGTAGCACCTATGCTAATGCTTTGTGCTGGCAAATCCACAATCAGTTCAGTTCCAGGATCTGCCTCTATGGCAGCAAAGATTTCGGCTAAAAATTCAGCAGAAACTTGTACGGGAAGCACGCCAATATTCAAACAATTGTTTTTGAAGATATCAGCAAAAAAACTGGAAACAACACAGCGGAAGCCATAATCATATACTGACCAAGCGGCATGTTCTCTTGAAGAACCAGAACCAAAATTTTTTCCTCCAACCAATATTTTACCGCTATAGGTAGGATTGTTTAAAACAAAATTTTCTTTGGGAGTATCGTCTTGATTGTATCGCCAATCACGGAACAAGTTATCGCCAAATCCTTTACGTTCTATTGCTTTTAAAAAGCGTGCAGGTATGATTTGATCGGTATCTACATTTTCGATGGGTAAAGGAACGGCTGTACTGCTAAGTACAGTAAATTTATCGTAAGCCATAATTTAAAATAAAGTTCGTGGATCGGTTACTTTTCCAGTTACTGCAGCTGCAGCGGCAACAATTGGGCTAGCCAATAGTGTTCGTGAACCTGGGCCTTGACGGCCTTCAAAGTTTCGGTTTGAGGTACTCACAGCATATTTCCCTGCGGGTACCTTATCATCGTTCATTGCTAAACAAGCGGAACATCCAGGTTCCCTTAATTCGAAACCTGCTTCATGCAATTGGTCAAGTATACCCTCTTCCTTGATAGCATTTAGAACTTTATGTGATCCTGGCACCAACCATGCAGTGACATTATCAGCCTTTTTTCTTCCTTTGATGATTTCTGCAAATGCGCGAAAATCTTCAATTCTCCCATTGGTGCAACTTCCAAGGAAGACAAAGTCAATTGGTTTTCCCAACATGCTATCTCCTTCGTTGTAGCCCATATAGGCGAGGGATTTTTTGTAGGTAGCTTCACCTCCCTCCACAGCCTTTGCTGTTGGAATGCCATTTGTGATTCCCATTCCCATGCCTGGGTTGGTACCATAGGTGATCATGGGTTCAATTTCAGCAGCATCGAAGTGATATTCTTTGTCAAAAGTAGCTCCAGCATCTGTATGTAAGCTGTCCCAGTATTGCATTGCTTTATCCCATGCAGCTCCACTAGGAGTGAATTCTCTTCCCTTAATATAATCAAAGGTTTTCTGATCGGGTGCAATCATTCCTCCACGGGCGCCCATTTCAATGGATAGGTTACACACTGTCATGCGTCCTTCCATACTCATTTGGGTAAAGACGTCTCCAGCATATTCAACAAAATAGCCTGTAGCTCCAGAGGTGGTTAAACGCGAGATAATAAACAAGGCAACATCTTTGGAGGTAACTCCTTTTCCAAGTGCACCTTTAATATTGATGCGCATGCTTTTGGGTTTTGGTTGCATGATACATTGGGTAGAAAGGACCATCTCTACTTC
>CAJQKN010000115.1 GCA_905478905.1 uncultured Flavobacteriaceae bacterium
CTATCGCTTAAGGCCTATTTAGGCGAAAATAAGGTTTGCCTATTTTGGGGGTTAGAACGTCTAAACATACAAGCGGCAAATAAGCTTTTAAAACTTATTGAAGAGCCTCCCAAAAACACCTATTTTTTATTGGTTGTTGAAGATGCAGATAATTTGTTGGCGACCATCAAATCCCGTTGTCAGATATTATCGCTGCCGCCTTTACGCCCTGCAGAAATAAAGGCTGCCTTAATGGGAGGAGATGTTGACGAAGACCAAGCAAATCAAATTGCTCAAAATGCTGGGGGTAACCTTCATTGGGCTAAACAGCAAGTTCTTCAAGCTGATGAAACCAAAGACATTGAGGGCTTACTAATTGAGTGTTTAAGGTGTGCATTTCGGGCTGGGGGCAATAAGTCAATTAGTGTGGACTTGATGCAATGGGCAAATAGGGCAGGCCAAATGGGACGTCCTTTTCAAAAAGCCTTTTTGCATTATGGTCTAGATTTTATTCGGCAAGCGCTCTTGTTATCATATCAAACAAAATCAATTGTCACCTATCGTTCATTTAATGCGTTTTCCCTAGAAAAATTTGCGCCCTTTGTTCACAGTAAGAACGCTCAAAGCCTTATCCGGCTATTTGAAGAATCCATTTTCAGTGTAGAACGAAATGCCAATGGGAAGATACTGTTTACGGATTTTTGTTTGCAGTTGACGCGCTTACTAAACACCAAAGAGGACTAGCCCTCCTTTTCAAAAAAGTAAACTAGCGAAGAGTACTCTCCCTTGAGTAATGCATGAAAATTAGAGTAAATGCCATTAAAAAAGCCGCGTGCCAAAGGGAAACGACTCCCGCGCTGTTTTTCGGACAAATAGCACACATAAAAGGCGTCGAAATACAATGGACGAACCTTTACGCACTTCAACCCCTCTTTTGCTGCCAAGCCAACAATTCCCTCACGAGAGAAGTGCCATAGATGTCTTGGGACATCATAGGCCGCCCAGTCACTTTTGTACAATCGAGCATCTTTGGAATTAAAATTTGGCAGAGCAAGAATCAGCGCCCCTGAGGACGAAAGCTTGTTGGATAACTGGTGTAGAATTTCATCGGGTTTCGGGACATGTTCCAACACATGCCAAAGAGCTATCACAGAAAAGCTTTCTTTTTCTATTTCATTTAAGGTCGCAACAACCTTTTTGGTTTCTTTGTGAAAAGTGCGTGCTTTTTTACTAGGTTCAACACCATAAGCATCTATCCCTATGCGATTAAGATGATTGACAAAAGATGCTGTCCCGCAGCCATAATCCAAATAAGTGGATTCCTTGCTAAAATAGGGCTTCAGCCATTTGCCTTTTTGCCAGAACATTAGGCCTTGTACGAAGCCATACATTCGTTCAACAACAGAGCGGTTGGCATTTCCATGAGAAATGTACGCTTGGTGTTGATAATAGGCGGGTAGTTGTTCTAGCGAGGGGAAGGGGTTTGTTTGAGCAATCTGCGTTGTTGTGTCGAGCATCACCCGAAAGCTCTCCCCACTGACTAAATGATCTTTTGGGGAGGCCAAAAGCCGTTTTTTGCTGTTTGGTTCCACGTGAAACATTATCGCCCAAGTTTTACCAAAAGCACACTGATGTCGCTCGGTTTTATTCCGCTAATTCTAGAGGCTTGGGAGATGGTGGTTGGTTGGATCTTGCCAAGCTTCTCTTTTGCTTCATGGGAGAGCGACGCTAGGGCGTTATAGTCAAAATCAGCAGGGATCTTTACCGCCTCAAGACGGTTTAGCTTGTCGGCATTAAGCCTCTCCTTCTCAATATAGCCGGCATATTTAATCTCAATTTCAACCTGTTCCTGTACTTCGGCAGAAAGAGCGTGTTCTTCGATAAATTGGGCCACTTTAGGAACAGAGGTCATCTCGGATGAAGTAATGTTCGGTCGAGAATAAACTTTCGCCATTTTATCCGATTGTCGAATTGGTGCAGACTTTTTCGCTGAAAGAAAAGGATTGGCCTCGTCGGGCTGTATGCTTGTTTTTTCATAAAAATTCTTTAACAAGGCGGTTTCTTCTCGTTTTTGCAGAACGGCCTTAACTCGTTCATCACTTGCTAAGCCAATTTTATTTGAGCGTTCAGACAAACGAAGATCGGCATTGTCTTGACGCAAAAGCGTACGATATTCAGCACGGCTGGTAAACATACGGTAGGGCTCTTCGGTTCCTTTTGTAATTAGGTCATCGATCAACACACCAATGTAGGCCTCGTTTCTTTTAAGAATAAAAGGAGCGTCTCCTTTATGATATAAGTGCGCATTGATTCCTGCCATCATCCCTTGAGCGGCGGCCTCTTCATAGCCTGTTGTCCCGTTAATTTGACCTGCAAAGAAAAGACCGTGAACAAGTTTGGTCTCTAAACTGTGCGAAAGTTGTGTTGGTGGGAAATAGTCATATTCTATGGCATAGCCTGGACGGAAGAATTTTACGTTTTCAAAACCAACCACCTTTTTTAAAGCGGCATATTGTACGTCTTGAGGAAGGGAGGTGGAAAATCCATTAATGTAGTACTCAATGGTATTCCATCCTTCTGGCTCGACAAAAATTTGATGACGATCCTTATCCGCAAATCGATTAATCTTGTCTTCTATAGAAGGACAGTAGCGAGGGCCAGTACTTTGAATGGCGCCGTTGAACATAGGCGAGCGATCAAAACCAGTGCGCAACTCCTCATGTACGGCAATACTGGTGTAGGTGATATGACAAGAGCGCTGTTTTGTTAAAGGAGAGGTAAGCTTTGAATAGGAAAACTTTCCCGGATTCTCATCGCCGGGCTGCTCTTCCATTTTTGAGAAATCAAGTGAACGCCCATCCACCCGTGGGGGAGTACCTGTTTTCATTCGGCCAGAAACAAATCCGCGTGCTTCTAAGGCGGCCGTTAGGCCTATCGAAGCGCTTTCTCCTGCACGTCCTCCTCCATAGTTTTGCTCCCCAATATGAATGAGGCCATTTAGAAACGTCCCATTGGTCAATACAACCGTTTTTGCATAAATTTTTATCCCTGTACTTGTCTCAATCCCACAGATAGCATCTCCGTCAAACAAAAGGCCTGTGACCATTTCTTGATAAAAGTCCAGCTTTGCCGTCTGCTCCAACATCTCTCGCCAGGTTTGAGCAAAAAGCATGCGGTCGGATTGAACTCTTGGACTCCACATGGCCGGGCCCTTGGAGCGGTTTAAAAGCTTGTACTGTATGGCTGATTTGTCAGACACTATGCCGCTATAGCCCCCCATGGCATCAATTTCACAAATGATTTGACCTTTTGCGATCCCCCCCATAGCGGGATTGCAGGACATTTGTGCGATATTTTGAAGGTTCATGGTTACGAGAAGGGTGTTGCTCCCCATGTTCGCAGCAGCAGCGGCCGCTTCAGCGCCCGCATGACCTCCACCTACAACAATAACATCATATACTTGATCGAACATATTAGCTGTGTTTCACGTGAAACATTTGGATGCATCGCTCCTCTTGTTCTCGCATTATCTTTTTTTGGTCTTCGTCCCCGTCTAAATAGTCAATGGAATGAAGAAAGCCATGCGACAAGAGTCTAAGCAACTCATTTTCAGGGGTTTGATTAAATTTCTTGGCGTTTTCTTCCAATCGGGAAGTTGATATATAAATTTCGGCCTCAACAAAAGGAACCTGGGCATAACTAAAGGTAACAATATCGGTGTCGGTGTCGTGATCCAAATAGGTCTTGTTCAGCGACAATAATTTCTCTTCAGAAACAAAGGAATATTGCAACTGCTCAATCTGAACTTTGTATACAAGGGCGCACGACCTAAGCCAATCGGCCAGATCTTTATCCTTGGGAGAATAATCGGGTAAGTCGATAAATTGAATCAGATCGTCCATGGTGCAAATATAGCCAAACTTAAACGATGCAAGAATCGACAATACCCACTATATTTGTCAAAAATTATCACATGGAACGCGTACGCTTTGCGCCTAGCCCTACTGGACCATTACACATTGGGGGACTTCGAACGGCATTATTTAACTATTTATATGCACGCAAACACAAGGGTGTGTTTGTGCTTAGGGTAGAGGACACTGACCTAAACAGAAAGGTTGAAAACAGCGAGGCGTATATCCATGAGAGTTTGGCGTGGTGTAATATTTCACCCGATGAAGACCCGATAAAAGGAGGAGAATATGGCCCCTACCGTCAGAGTGAGCGAGGGGATATTTATCAGAAATACATAAAGGTCTTACTCGATAAGGGGAAGGCTTATTATGCTTTTGATAGTGGAGAAGCTTTAGCCGCAGCTAGAGAAAAAGACGAAAAAGAAAAAGGAGGGTTTAAGTACAATGCACAAAATCGAATGCGCTTTGATAACAGTCTCACGAATACAGACAAGGAAACAGCTGAAAAAATTCTTGAGAGCAATACTGTGGTGCGTTTAAAGGTAGCGCCTGGCGTTGATGTAATGGCTAGCGATTTGGTTCGCGGTAGTGTGCGCGTAAATAACAACGAATTGGAGGACAAAATCTTGATGAAAAAAGACGGCATGCCCACCTATCATTTTGCGAATGTAGTAGATGATTATTTAATGAAAATAACAACGGTCATTCGGGGGGAAGAATGGTTGCCTTCCTTGCCAATACACCAACTCTTGTATGAGGCTTTTGGATGGGACTCCCCAAAGTTTATGCACTTACCCTTGATCCTCAATCCTTCCGGTAAAGGGAAATTAAGTAAGCGAGATGGTGACAAAAACGGTTACCCTGTCTTTCCGATTCAGTGGAAAGAAACCCTTGGCTATAGAGAGGCTGGCTTTTTGCCCGAAGCCCACCTGAATTATATTGCGCAATTGGGCTGGAGCCCTAAAAGAGAGGAAGAATTGATGTCTTTGTCTGATATGGAAAATGAATTTGACGTCTCTAATGTTCAAAAGGGTGGTGCTCGTTTTGATTTAGAAAAAGCAAGGTGGATCAACCAACAGCATCTAACAAAATTAAGTGCTGTTCAGATAATTGAACGCTATCCTGATCAAGTAGCGGCATTGAATGCTATTTATGGCGAGAAGACAGCGGCCATCGTTGAACTTGTAAAAGAACGACTGGTTTTGGTTAACGACCTTAAAACGACCACAGAAATCTTTATAAAAGACCCTATTGAATATGATCCAAAATCCATGAAACGAATAAGTAAATTCGACGTTAAACAGGTGGGAGAATTAATAAAAGCATGCATAGAAATACATGAAATTATTGATCTAAAAGATGCTTTTGTGCAAAAGGGAGAAGAGCACGGAATAGGGTTGGGTGCATTTATGCAGCTTACTCGAGTGGCTATCGTTGGTAGTCTTTCTGGACCAGATCTATTTGAGATGCTTAAAATTCTAGGAAAAAGTGTAACTTTAAAACGATTAGATCGACTTATAAATATAACCTTATAATTTTTTCAACCATGGGCATCTTTACCTACATTTTATTTGTTTTAGCCGTTTTACTTATCCTTTCCGGCCTTTTCATTGTAAAACAACAAACCTCTGCCATTATTGAACGATTTGGTCGTTTTTTGGCCATACGTCAATCTGGACTACACATAAAAATCCCTCTAATTGATCGCGTTGCTGGTCGCATGAGTTTAAAAATTTTACAACTAGATGTTATTGTTGAAACAAAGACTAAAGACGATGTCTTTGTAAAATTGAAGGTTTCTGTGCAATATAAAGTCCTTACCGAAAAAGTCTATGATGCTTTTTACAAGCTTGACTATCCGCAAGATCAAATAACATCTTATGTCTTTGATGTTGTTCGCGCTGAGGTCCCGAAGATGAAATTGGACGATGTCTTTGAGAAAAAAGATGACATCGCAAACGCTGTAAAGAGAGAATTGAATGATGCAATGATCAACTACGGCTATGATATCATTAAGGCATTGGTCACCGACATTGATCCTGATGCACAGGTAAAAGAAGCCATGAACAGAATTAATGCTGCAGAACGCGAAAAGGTTGCGGCTCAATATGAGGGGGATGCTGCCCGTATTTTGATCGTCGAAAAGGCAAAAGCTGAAGCCGAAAGCAAACGACTACAGGGACAGGGAATTGCCGATCAGCGTCGTGAAATTGCGCGAGGCCTAGAAGAATCTGTCGATGTGCTTAACAATGTAGGAATAAACTCACAGGAGGCATCTGCCTTGATTGTTGTTACACAACACTATGACACCCTTCAGTCTATCGGAGAGGAAACGAACAGTAACTTGATTTTACTTCCCAACTCTCCTCAAGCGGGGAGTGATATGCTAAACAATATGGTCGCTTCGTTTACCGCGAGTAACCAGATTGGCGAAGCAATGAAGGAACAAAACTTGAAGAGAAAAGGCGAAGAAGGAACTAAATCTTCTTAGACCAACTGTCTCGCAGGCCGACTGTTTTGTTAAAAACAAGCTGATTTGAGCTAGACGTTTTATCCACAACATAATAACCCAATCGCTGAAATTGCACCCGCTCTCCTGTGGTTAAATCGCTCAAGGAAGGCTCCACCATGGCTTTTTGGCTGGACAATGAATTTGGATTAATAAAATCTAGAAAAGATTTTTCTTTGTGTTGGTCAGGGCTTTCGTCGCTGAACAGCCGATCGTAATTATGAACCGTGGCTTCCAAAGCGTGAGCGACACTTACCCAATGAATCGTTCCTTTGACTTTACGCATGCTAGCCTCAGATCCTGATCCACTTTTGCTGTCTGCATCATAGGTACAATGTATTTCCAAAACATTCCCTTCGGCGTCCTTTATAACCGACTCACCCTTGATGATATATGCGTTTTTTAAACGTACTTCCTTCCCAAGGGTGAGGCGGAAGAACTTGCGATTGGCCTCCTCTTTAAAATCTTCACCTTCGATATAAATTTCCTTAGAAAATGGAAGTAAACGGGATCCCTGACTTTCATCTTCGGGATTGTTTATAGCGGTAAGCATTTCTTCTTGATCCTCTGGATAATTCGTAATGACCAATTTAACCGGATTGACTACGGCCATTACGCGGGCCGTTGTTTTGTTCAATTCTTCTCTTACACAAAATTCAAGCAGAGAAACATCGATCACATTTTCCCTTTTTGAAATGCCCGCCGTATTAACAAAATTAATCAATGCTTTGGGAGGGTAACCCCGTCTTCTCATTCCAGAAATTGTCGGCATACGAGGATCATCCCAGCCGTATACATGCTTTTCTTCAACCAGCTGTGCCAATTTTCTTTTACTCGTAACAGTATAAGAGAGGTTAAGACGTGCAAACTCACGCTGGTAAGGCTGTAGGGCGTCCGAAGGAGGGAGTTGGTCTAAAAACCACTCGTATAAATCTCTGTGCGGTTTAAATTCAAGTGTACAAAGCGAATGGGACACCTGTTCGATATAATCCGATTCTCCATGGGTCCAGTCATACATTGGATAAATACACCATTTATCTGCAGTGCGCTGATGATGTTTAAACAAGATGCGGTACATCACCGGGTCACGCAAAAGCATATTTGGTGAAGTCATATCGATTTTAGCACGGAGAACATGTGTTCCTTCTTCGTGCTTTCCTTCTTTCATCTCGTTGAATAGCTGAAGATTTTCTTCTGTTGGGCGATCACGAAAAGGACTGTTGGTTCCTGCCTGGGTGGGCGTTCCCTTTTGTTGCGCCATGGTTTCAGAATCTTGCGAGTCTACATAGGCTTTTCCTTCTTTTATAAGATATAACGCCCAGTCGAAAAGTTGTTGGAAATAATCAGAAGCATAGCATTCTTTATCCCAACTAAAACCAAGCCATTCAATATTTTCTTTGATTGCATCAACAAACTCTTGGCTTTCTTTCACCGGATTGGTGTCGTCAAAACGAAGATTGACTGGTGCGTTGTAACGTTGTCCTAAATTAAAATTAAGTGCAATGGCTTTGAGGTGCCCGACGTGTAAAAAACCGTTCGGTTCTGGGGGGAAACGAAAACGAATTTTTGATGGATCAAAACCGTTGGACAAATCATCTTCTATGATTTGCTCAATAAAATGCAATGATGCTTTCTCTTCAGACATGTATTATTTTTGACAAAGATATTAAAAAGCAAAGGGGAGGAGGGCTTTTTGATCTGTCTTTATATCTTTACTTAAAAAATTTATGGGTATTATTCGTGTGCGTGATATAAAAATTCATACCAACCACGGTTGTTTGGATGAAGAGGCTAAAATTGGAAGCGATTATATTGTTCACGTAGAGGTAGAAACAGACCTTTCTGTTTCCTGTATAAGTGATGATCTCAAAGACACGGTTGATTATGTGGCAATTTATGGCATTGTATATCGCGAAATGAAGCAGCGATCAAAATTACTGGAAACCGTTGTACAGCGGATCATTGATGAAATTTTAAATAAACATGAAGCGGTACAATCGGTACAAGTAGAAGTGGCAAAAATTAATCCCCCAATTGGTGGAGATGTTGGTTCTGTGAGTGTTGAACGAAAAGCAAAAAGAAAGTCAAATTAAAAAATAAAAACTGTATTTTTGCAGCATGGCACCGTGGCCGAGTGGCTAGGCAGAGCTCTGCAAAAGCTTGTACAGCGGTTCGAATCCGCTCGGTGCCTCTAAATAGTAAGGCTGTTTGAGAAGTCTTTTTTTTTCCTTCAGAACGCATTTCAACATCAGAAAGAAATTCAGCATGACAGCTTTATACTTTTCAGACAGTTCCTTTCTAATCCATTTCAATAATGGACCCTCCTATTAACTTCTTTTTAATCAACTTCGTCGGCTTCCCATAAATACGAACCGTTCCACCAACGCTAACAGTGGCGTCAAACAATTCAGTCGCATGAATATAGGCTACACCACCCGCACGAACTTTTACTATCGACTGTTCAGTTATAAGGTTTTCTCCCTCGCAAATTCCTCCACCTAAAATAGAGAGCTCGTGTGCTGTCGCTTTTCCAGAAAGAGAAAGCGTTGCGCCAGAGTTTACATTTGAATCGATCTTTTCAGCTAGGATTGTTAGCGTTTGTTTTGATCCTTCGTGCGCTTTAATTTGAATACTTGTTGTATTAATTTCAGCTGTAGATTCGATGGTACTCCCCTGATAGGTGTGAATAGCATCTAAGTTTTCAGTAAAATAAAGTTCAACATAAGTATTTGAGGGATTCAATAGTTGATCGATGGAATGACGGATTTTTAAGATATCCTTTTTTAGGGTGAAAACCACTGTCTCCGTGTTTTCTCCAGAAATGATCATCTTATTTTCGTCGGAGGGAATGAGTTTAACATGAATTCCTGAATACACCTTTACGCCTAGGAAAGGAGAAATGGCCACTTTTTTTTCTTGTGCATTGACAGAAGATAAAAACACGAATGCTATAATAAAAAAGGATTTTTTCATGGTTCCAATATTTAATTTAAAGATAAGCTTATTCCTCTGTTGTGGCAAAGGTAAAATCTAAATGACGTTTAATTAAATCGGCCTTTGCCACTTCAACGGAGATAAGGTCACCTAATTGATATATTTTATTTGTTCTTTCACCAACCAAGGAATGGTTTTTTTCATCATAAAAATAATAATCTCCTGGCACGTCTTTGATGCGCACCATTCCTTCACATTTATTTTCGATTATCTCTACATACAATCCTCGATCCGTTACACCTGAAATTACCCCTTCAAAAACTTGGCCAATATGGTTTTCCATGAATTTTATTTGCATAAACTTGATTGAATCACGTTCTGCTTTTGTCGCCAACAGTTCTCTTTGAGAAGAATGCGAACAAGCTTCTTCAATGGTTTCAATGGGTGCTGTTTTCTGCTTATTTAAATGTTGTTCCAACAAACGGTGTACCATAACATCGGGATAACGGCGTATGGGTGAAGTAAAATGAGAATAAAAATCAAAGGCAAGACCATAGTGCCCAATATTATGTGTTGTATATTCTGCTTTACTCATACAGCGAATTGTCAAAGTATCAATCATGTTTTGTTCCTGCTTTCCTTGGGTTTCCAACAAAAGACTATTGATAGACTGATTGATATTTTTCGTTTTTAGGTTTAATTTATAACCAAAACCTGCCACAATCATTTGTAGGTTGTTCAATTTATCTGGATCTGGTTCATCGTGAACACGATATACCATTGGCAATGGTTTTTCTCTTTTACCGGCAAAACGCGCAACTTGTTTATTGGCCAATAACATAAACTCTTCAATTAGTTTATTGGCATCTTTTGAGGTTTTAAAAAAGACACTTTCTGGGGTATTATCTTCTTTTAAATTAAAAGCCACCTCAACACGATCAAAAGAAATGGCTCCATTTTTCATTCGTTTATTTCGAAGGTTCTTGGCAATTTTATCTAGGGTTGTAATTGCTTTAAATGTTGGCTGATCTACCTTATAAGATGCTCCTCGTAAAGAATGCTCTTCGCTTACTACTGGCGATCCCGAGCTAATAATGTCTTGTGCTTCTTCATAAGCAAAACGATGATCAGAATAAATAACAGTCTTACCAAACCATTCGTTTTTAAGCTCAGCTTTCGAATTGATCTGAAAGACAGCAGAAAAGGTATATTTTTCTTCGTGAGGACGTAAAGAACACACACCGTTGGACAATACTTCTGGTAACATGGGAACAACTCTATCTACTAAATAAACAGATGTTGCTCTTGCCAAAGCTTCTTCATCAAGGATGCTATTTGGCTGAACATAATGTGATACATCGGCAATATGAATCCCTACTTCAAAAAGATCTTCTCCCAATTGTTGAAAAGAAAGAGCATCATCAAAATCTTTGGCTGTTTTTGGGTCAATTGTAAAGGTTAAAACAGAACGGAAATCTCTTCTTTTCTTTATTTCTTCTTTCGTTATGCTTTGATCTATAACGGCAGCCGCAGCCTCAACTTCCTCTGGAAAATGCAATGGCAGTCCATAGTCCGATAGAATAGCGTGCATTTCTGTTGCCGTTTCTCCTGGAGGGCCAAAATTTTCAATCAGTGTTCCGTAAGGTGATTCTGCTTTTTTCGGCCAATCCGAAAAACGCACCAAGACCTTATCACCGTCTGTATATTCATCTGTCAACTGTTTTTTATCAATAAAAAAATCAGTGTACATTCTTGCATTTCGCGTTAAAACAAAAGCATAGCTTTTTTCAATTTGAAGCACCCCAACAAAATCAATTTTAGAACGCTCTACTATATTGACAACCTCGCCTTCTAAACTACCGTTGCTTTTTCTTTTATAACAGTAAACTTCTACACGGTCCCCATTAAACGCCTTATTGATGGCGTTTTTGGGTATAGCTATATCATGCTCTAATTCTTCACATATAACGAAACCACGCCCCGATGAAGTAACTTCTAAACGCCCTTGATAGTATTGTTTTTTTGTTTGGGCTAATTTATATTTTCCTTTACTTGGACTAACCAATTCTTTGCTTACCACATTCAGATTTAAAATTTTAATCAAATCATTTCTTCCTCTGGTGTCCTTGATCGATAAAACTGCAGCTATTTGTTTGTAGTTGTATTCTTTGGTTGGATTTTCACGAAAAAAAGAAAGTATCTTCTTTTCAATATGTCGGTTATTATTTTTTCCTTTTCCCATATATTCTACAAAGCTAATTCATTAAAATTGGAAAGAGTTCTCTTTTATTCACAACTATTACATATTTCATTTTTTCTTTTTAATATTTTAAAATTAAATGATGGATATAATAGGCTGTTAATAGCGGTATTACTTTGTTGTTTTTCTTTTGGTGATATTGATTTCATAAGATTATCAACCACTAAAAATTTCTTATCAATAAGCTAATCTTATCTTTTTCAATTAAATAAATCAATTATCAACAGTTGTTGACAATAGAAAAGACTCATATATTTTATTGCTTATGATCAAAAAGGGAGTTAATAAAACCGATGAATTGTATTCATAAAAAATGTATCAAAAAGAACAACTCTTTTTTTTTATTCCCGTTTTTTTTCTAGGTAGAAAAAGAAAGGATATACTGCCTCTAGCTTGTTAGAACTTATTAACATTTTATTTAATTAAGATTGGCTCTTATTCACAAACTTATCTGCATTGTGTACTTTTACAAAAAACAAAAATTATGACTTTTTCTATTGGTAATGATCATGCAGGAGTAGATTATAAAGAAGCAATTGTTGCTTTTCTTAAGGCGAAAGGACACAATGTAATGAATCACGGTACAGACAGTCCAGACAGTGTTGATTACCCTGACTTTGTTCATCCAGTAGCAGAAGACGTTTCTGCTGGAAAAGTTGATTTAGGAATCATTATTTGTGGAAGTGGCAATGGAGCAGCAATGACAGCAAACAAACACCAAAACATAAGAGCTGCGCTTTGTTGGACAAAAGAAATTGTTGCTCTTGCCAGAGAGCATAACAACGCGAATGTTCTTAGCCTACCAGCCCGATACCTATCCATTCCACAGGCACTTGCCATGGTAGAAACCTATATAACAACTGATTTTGAAGGAGGGCGTCATCAAGGACGAATTGACAAAATTCCTTGTGTCTAATGCCTGTTTTCCAACACAAAAAATTTGACGCCTTAAGCACCGAAGAACTTTATGCAGTTTTGGCCCTTCGGGTAGAGGTTTTTGTGGTGGAACAAAATTGTGTTTACCAAGATGTAGACGGTAAAGACCCTTTAGCGCTACACATTATTGGAACAATTGATAAGGAAATTGTGGCTTACGCCCGGATCTTTCCCAAAGGCATTGCTTACCCAGATTATGCATCCATAGGAAGAATAGTAAGCTCACCTAAACAAAGAGGAAAAAAAATTGGGCATGCATTGGTTGCCTACTCCATTGAGCAGTGCAAGGTCAATTATCCTGGACAAAAGATAAAGATTTCTGCCCAAGCACATCTTGAAGCTTTTTATGAGCAACACGGCTTTGAA
>CAJQKN010000116.1 GCA_905478905.1 uncultured Flavobacteriaceae bacterium
CTCCTATCATGCATTAAAAAATAGGGCGCGCCTAAAGGAAGGAGAAACATTGGTTGTACTGGGCGCCTCGGGTGGGGTTGGACTGGCTGCTGTAGAATTAGGAAAACTGATGGGTGCACGGGTAATTGCCTGTGCCTCTACTGCTGAGAAATTGGCCTTGTGTAAAAGCTATGGCGCAGACGAAGGAATCAACTATAGCACAGAGGACCTTAAAAAAAGAATCAAAGAATTGACTGATGGTAAAGGAGCTGATGTAATTTATGATCCAATTGGCGATAAATTCTCTGAACCAGCCCTTCGTGCCATTGGCTGGGAAGGACGCTTTTTGGTTGTTGGCTTTGCTGCTGGAGAAATTCCAAAAATCCCTTTGAATCTTGCTTTGCTGAAAGGATGCC
The DNA here is from genome assembly GCA_905478905.1 of uncultured Flavobacteriaceae bacterium. GTDB lineage: Bacteria > Bacteroidota > Bacteroidia > Flavobacteriales > Flavobacteriaceae > Arcticimaribacter. The sequence continues at coordinate 396 of CAJQKN010000116.1, forward strand.
AAATTGTAGGTGTATTTTGGGGTTCTTGGGCCATGCAATTCACCAATGACAATATGCAAAACACCATGGAATTGATGCAATGGCATGCCGAAGGAAAATTAAAACCACATATTCATGCCATATATCCCTTGGCAGAAGCTCACAAAGCAATGGAAGAGATGATGGATCGTAAAGTCCGTGGAAAAATTGTTATTGACTGTAGTTAAGAGGAACTAGGATGAAAGTTTTTGCTTCACTATGGTCGAAATAGTCTTTCCATCGGCTTTCCCGGCCATTTTTTTTGAAGCAATCCCCATGACTTTGCCCATGTCCTTCATTCCCTCAGCACCCGTTTGAATAATGATCTCTTGAATGATAGCCGCAACCTTGTCTTTCGACAATTGTTCTGGTAGAAAGGCTGATATAACTTCTGCTTGCGCCTCTTCTGGCTCAGCCAAGTCAACACGATTTTGATCGCGAAAAATAGTTGCACTGTCTTTGCGTTGCTTGACCAGTTTCTGTACCAACTTGATCTCTTGTTCTTCAGACAAATCGCCCCCACCACCACTAGCAGTTTGTTCAATTATAACTGCCGATTTTATGGCACGCAAGGCTTCTAGTTTTAAACTATCTTTCGCTCGCATGGCGTTTTTAATTTCTTCTGTAAGATTTGATAATATTCCCATGTTTAGTCTACGTTATCGTGTAAAAATGAATTATTGGAGCGCAATTGAATGTTATCATTGCTGTCTTCATCTAGGCTTAAAGTAGAGGGCGGTTGTTCTTCAACAGCTTCGCCAGGCTCAAAACCTACGCGTTTGTAGGCCGGCTGTCGTTCCATCTCCTCAATGTGATTTAATTTGTTCTTGAACGTATAGTTGAATTGCTTCAGTTGTTCTTTCCGCTTTTCATTTTCCTTACTAATGCTTTCGGCTATAGATTTATCAAAAGGACTCGCTTCAGAAGTTGGAATTGGGTCAATATTTGTTCTGGGTAAATCGGCTTTCTCAACAACTTTAAAATGAATTTCTTCTTCTGTTACTTCATCGATTTCTTCTTCATTTATATTGGCTGCTGGGGTCACTGAAAAATGATCATCCAATTGAAAAACTGTTTCGGTTTCGGGTTCAGTTTCAGTTTCAGCTAAAACAGTTGACGAAATTTCTTTTTCTTCAGAAGAAGTAGCCAAAGGCAATTCAAATTCAAACTCAATTTGTTGTTTTTCTTGGTCGTGTAGTAGTTCTGGATCGACAACTTCAATACCGTCTAGAACAGGAGAAATATCATTGAAAACAAAATCATCCTCCTCAACCATAGGCGTCGAATCTTCTTGAATTGATGCTGGCGTTGTAATAAATTCAGCTGCATTTACTTCCAAAGAGGCAATCGCTTCTGTTGTCGGAATCATGTGTTGTTCAGGCGAAACGATTTCAGCAACAACCTCAATTTCAGCTAAAGTTGTTACCTCTTCAAAGGCATGAACCTCAATTTGATTGATCATTTCTTGTGGAATCTCTTCTACTTTTTCTTCAACTGCTACCTGAATATCTTGATGATTGGTTGTCCCCTCAACATCTGTTTCTTCTGTCTCTTCTTCCAAAGTGAATTTTACAATCGATTCTTCGTTTGTTTTCTCAATTGGAGTATCAAAAATGGTTTCATGAGCAGTCGTTGGTTCTTGCATCAAGTCATGTACCAAAGGTTGGTCTTCTTCAAGCGCATGAATGATTTTTTTGGCTTCAGTATTGACAATTTCATGCTGCTGCTCTGAATTGAAACCTGTAGCAATAATGGTGACAGAAATACTATTTCCTAAAGAAAGATCCTCTCCCACTCCCATGATAATGTTAGTATTATTGCCTGCTTCAGACTGGATAAAATCGTTTATTTCGCCAATCTCATCAATGGTTATTTCATCCTCTCCTGAGACGATTAATAGCAATACATTTTTACAACCATTGATTTTGTTGTCATTCAGCAAAGGAGAGTCTAAGGCTTTGACAATGGATTCTTGCGCACGATTGGCTCCCTCAGCCGAGGCAGATCCCATAATGGCTGACCCACTGTCACTCAAGACTGTTTTTGCGTCTTTAAGGTCAATGTTTTGCGTATAGTGGTGAGTAATTACTTCAGCAATCCCTTTGGCAGCAGTTGCCAAAACTTCATCGGCTTTGGCGAAACCAGCTTTGAATCCCAGATTACCATATACTTCACGAAGTTTATTGTTGTTAATTACGATAAGTGAATCGACGTTGGATTTCATTTCTTCCATCCCGCGCTGGGCTTGTTCTAAGCGAATTTTTCCTTCAAACTGAAAGGGCATGGTGACAATACCAACGGTCAAGATTCCCATCTCTTTGGCCATTTTAGCAATGATTGGAGCTGCACCAGTTCCAGTTCCCCCACCCATACCTGCAGTAATGAAAACCATTTTTGTTTGGGTGGATAGCAAATCAAAAAGCGCATCAACACTTTCCTGCGCAGATTGGCGTCCAATCTCGGGGTTTGCACCAGCACCAAGGCCTTCGGTCAAGGAGGCGCCCAATTGTATCTTAATGGGAACACTACTTTTTTCCAATGCCTGTGCATCGGTATTGCAAACAACAAAATCAACCCCAATAATTCCTTGCTGGAACATATAGTTGATAGCATTGCTCCCTCCTCCACCAACACCAATGACCTTGATTACATTGGATCTATTTTTTGGCAAATCAAAATTAAAATTCCCTGATATGTTGTCCATGGTTTCTTCGCTCATGCTATTAAATTTAGGCTTTATCCAAAAATTCTTTAAACTTATCTGTCCATCTTTCCAGAACTGAGTTTCGGTTTTTTGTCAGTTCTGTTTGCATGGCTGTCTCACTTTCTTGTACTTCAGTTCCTTCTTCTCCTTCAGCACTCCCTTCAGCAGAAAGAGTTTCAGCGGGTGCTTTTTCAAGGGCAGCCATCAATAATCCAACCGCAGTTGCATACATTGGGCTTGTGGTTTGCTCATCGGTATCACCTGCCAAGTGCTCATTGGGGTAGCCAACACGTGTATCCATGCCAGTAATGTACTCTACCAGTTGCTTCAAGTGCTTTAATTGACTTCCTCCACCGGTCAATACTATTCCTGCAATGAGTTTTTTCTTTTGGTCTTCATGACCGTAATTTTTTATTTCTAAATAGGCTTGCTCAATGATTTCGATAACTCGTGCGTTAATGATTTTTGAAAGCGTTTTTAATGAAATTTCTTTGGGATCTCTTCCACGTAAACCGGGAATGGAAACAATTTCTGTTTCTTTATTTTCTCCGGGCCAGGCTGAACCAAATTTTACTTTCAATAACTCAGCTTGTTTTTGGATGATGGAACATCCTTCTTTTATGTCCTCCGTAATGACATTACCACCAAATGGAATTACAGCAGTATGCCGAATGATTCCATCCTTAAAAATAGCCAAGTCTGTTGTTCCACCCCCTATATCAATCAAAGCGACTCCAGCTTCTTTTTCTTCTTGACTTAAAACAGCATCAGAAGAAGCAATGGGTTCTAAGGTGATTTTTCCCATGTCTAGCCCAGCACTATTGATGCATCTACCAATGTTTCTTATGGAAGAAACCTGGCCTACTACAACATGGAAATTTGCTTCTAGTCGTCCACCATACATGCCAATAGGTTCTTTTATTTCGGCCTGACCATCTACTTTGTATTCTTGTGGAAGTACATGGATGATTTCTTCTCCTGGGAGCATGACGAGTTTATAAACCTGATTGATCAATGTTTCAATGTCTTGCTCATTAATAACTTCATCTGCATTTTCACGAGTGATATAATCGCTGTGTTGCAAACTACGAATGTGTTGTCCGGCAATTCCTACAACTACCTCGTTTACAGTTATTCCAGATTTGGCATTGGCTTCTAAAGTAGCTTGCTGAATGGATTGTATCGTTTGGGTAATATTGTTAACCACTCCCCGATGTACACCCAAGCTTTTGGACTTTCCAATCCCAAGAATTTCGACCTTATCGAATTCATTTTTTTGACCAACCATGACAACTATCTTAGTCGTCCCAATGTCTAAGCCAACGGCTATTTTATTGTTTTCCATATCCTAATTAATAGCTCGCAACAACTTGTTGCGAATAGGTTAAATTTAATTTCACCGGTGGTGCGTCATTTGTGTTGACATAATAAGCACACACACGTTTTAGTTTATTTACTTTATTTACAAAACCATCTGGTTTTCCCCAGATCACTTCAAAAGGATGGGAACGTAATCCCAAAACCAATTGATTGTTTTGTATTTTTAAATGAATCAATTCTTGTTTCAGAAAAGAATCACTGTTGACAGATTTGATTAGTCGAAGGACTTGTTTCAAATTGGCTGTTTCTATAGCACCATAAAACAAAGGAACCGTTGCTGTATGTCGATTCGATAAAGGCATTTTAGCACCTGTATTGTCTATATAAAATGACGTTTCACCGATGACACGAAGAACTGGGGTTCTCTCTTCGATTTCTACAAATAATTCTCCTTGCGGAATAGTGTATAATTGAACATTTTTTATTGTTGGGTTTGCCAATAATCTTTGTTCCATTAATTTCAAAGCTACTACATCTTTCTGCTGAAAAAACAAACTGTCTTGGCTTTGTATCAACATTTTATTAACGATCTCGGGGGACAAAAATAGCGCTCCATTCCCTTTAAATTTAACTTCTAATGAGTTGATATTACGAATATTACTTTTAAATAAAGCGAAACCACTCATTCCAAGAAGAACTGAGGAAACAAACACAAGAAAGAGAATATTTGTTGCTTTCATCTTAGATTAATTTTTGTTTTATTTTCTCCACCTCTAACCCAATATCTCCAGCACCCAAAACCACTTTTACACGTGCAGAAATGCCCTCTATTTTGGGAAGTAATTCGTGTTTTTCGATCACTGAAACCTTTACATTGGAGCTAATTTTATTGGCCAAGACTTCCGTATTAACACCAGGAATGGGCAATTCACGTGCTGGATAAATTGACAATAAAATAACCTCATCAAATTGAGATAAAGCAGAGGCAAAATCGTCCATAAAATCACGTGTACGACTAAATAGATGTGGTTGGAAAATGACGCATTTTTGCTCTTTTGGGTAAGCGTTCATTAAGGTCTCAAAGACGGCATTAATTTCGGTTGGATGATGCGCATAATCATCAATCAATACATGACGATTGTTTTCAACGATTAACTGCAATCGACGATCTACCCCTTTAAAAGTGCCAAAGGCTTCGGTAAGCTGCCTTTCATCTAAACCAAATTCACTTGCCATGGCAAAGGCAGCCAATGCATTGGATAAATTATGCAACCCCAATTGACTAAAATACAAACGCTCATAATTTCCTTTTGGGGAATTTAGATCAAAACGATAACCAAATCCTTCAGGTATAATCGCGTTAATGAAATAATCAGCCTTTTCATAAATGCTATAAGTTATGCCCTCTAAAGGAACCTTTTTTTCAATTAGGAGTACTTTACGCACTCTTTCTCCAAAAGCACGATAAGAATCGGCTACCTCATCTGCCGTTCCATAGATATCTAGATGATCTGCATCGGTAGAGGTAATACAAGCTATAGTGGGGGTAAGCTGTAAAAAAGACCGATCAAATTCATCTGCTTCAACCAAAGCAACCTCTTTACCCGTTGAGATTAAGTTGGATTTATGTGCATTCATTATGCCGCCAACAAAAGCCGTGAAGGGCGACTGCAAGCTTAAAAAGAAATGGGCTAAAATAGAAGTAGTCGTTGTTTTTCCATGTGTTCCAGCTACGGCCAGCGTCGTCATACTATTGGTTATTTCTCCCAAAAAAGCGGCCCGTTTCTTAACACTATTCCCCTGCTTTTCAAAAAACAACAATTGTTTGTGCGATGATGGTATAGCCGGGGTAAAAATCACACGCGTTCCTCTTGCTTTGAATAGATCTGGTAAAGCCTCAACCTGTTCATCAAATGTGATGAATGCACCACTATCCTGCAAAGATGATGTTATTGCAGATGGAGTTAAATCGTATCCACCTACTTGGGCACCTAACTCAAGTAGGTAACGTGCAATGGATGACATTCCAATTCCTCCTATACCAATAAAGTAAAATACGTTATTCTGCATGGGAAAGAGTTAATTTTTGGATGTGTTGAACAATTGTTTCTGTAGCTTTTGGCTGTGCCATTT
>CAJQKN010000117.1 GCA_905478905.1 uncultured Flavobacteriaceae bacterium
CTCGGGCAAACTTATGATCTACCATTGGTGCTGGATAGCTGAGTTCCTGATAGTCGGGAACCCATTTTTGGATGTATTGGTGTTGCTTATCGAATTTTTTGATTTGATCAATGGGGTTGAAAATGCGAAAATATGGTGCTGCATCAACACCGCAGCCTGCAACCCATTGCCAATTTCCTACATTACTAGACATCTCATAATCCAATAGTTTTTCAGCAAAATATGCTTCCCCCCAACGCCAGTCGATCAAGAGGTGTTTACATAAGAAGCTTCCCACCAACATACGTACTCTGTTGTGCATAAATCCTGTAGCATTTAATTCACGCATCCCTGCATCCACAAAAGGATAACCTGTTTTTCCTTCACACCATTGTTTAAATTCTTCTTCATTGTTCCGCCATTCTATGCGTTCATATTTTGGTTTGAAGCATTGAGCTGGGGTATGGGGATAATGCCATAGTATTTGCATAAAAAACTCGCGCCAGATCAATTCTTTTAAAAAGACCTTATTCTCTTCTTTAGCCGCTTTAGCAACCATCTTGCGCACGCTCAGTGTACCAAAGCGTAAATGCGCACCAGTACGGGAGGTTTGATCTAAGGCAGGATAATTCCGTGTTTCTTCGTATTCCTGTATGATTTTTTTGTTGAACAGGTAGGCTGGATAGTCAATGCCTGAAGGCAAAAAGCCTAATTCATGCAGGTCAATGGTGGGCTGTTTTATCGCAGCTAAATTGTTTAGGTGATCTTCAGATGGGAAATGAGTAATTCCTTCCTGCTCAAAACGTCTTAGCCAACGTCGGGAATAGGGGGTATATACCTTATAGGCAGTTCCATCGTCTTTGACGACCTCACTTTTTTCAAAAATAACTTGATCCTTATGGGTTTCGAATTCAATCCCCATTTTTGCAAGTAAAGAGGCAATTGCTCCATCGCGTTCTTGCGCATAAGGTTCATAGTCGTGATTGGTAATGACTTTTACAATAGAAAATTGCTTGATTAATGATTCAAAAACGGCCTTGGGTTTTCCCAGATACATTCCTACGTTACATCTGTTCTCCTCCATAGCATCAGATATTTTTCCTAAGGCCGTATGAATCATTTCTATTCTAGCATCCTTTTTTGGGAGCTTGTGTATGATCTCTGTATCAAAAATAAAGATGGGCAGTACCTTGTTTTTTCCTGACAAGGCGGCATAAAGTCCAGCATTGTCTTCAAGGCGTAAATCCCTTCTAAACCAAAATACAGTGTATTTTTCCACTTTAGTTTGTTTTTAAATCGCCAATTCCTCCATCGACATGAAGAATCTGGCCGGTCATCCACTGACTTTCCTCACCAAGGAGAAAGGCAGCCATTTGGGCAATATTTTTGGCACTTCCCACTTGTTGAAGCGGATGACGTGCCTGTGCTTTTTCCAATTTAGCCTCGTTGTTGAGAAATTTGTCGGCCAAAGGTGTTTGTGTTAGCGAGGGCGCAATACAGTTCACCCTAAATTTAGGTGCATATTCAGCCGCCAATGAACGTGTTAGGCCTTCAATGGCTCCTTTAGCCGCGGCAACAGATGCATGGAAGGGCATTCCTGTTTGTACTGCAACAGTACTAAAGAATACCAAACTTGCCACATCACTTTTTTGCAACAAAGGCAGAACGGTTTGTAGGCTTTTAACTGCTCCCACAACATTAATGTCAAAATCCTGTTGAAAGGTCTCTGGTTTTAGTCCGCGAAAAGGACGAAGATTGATTGAACCTGGACAGTAAACATAGCCATCAAGTTGGTCGGGTAAGGCAGATACATCCAAGGCATCACTTAATGCATCAAAGGCTAAATAGTTTACCCCAGTATTGTTGAGCGATTCGTCGCTTCTTGAGGCTACGTAAACGTTATGTGCAGGTGCTAGTATATCCACCAACGCACGACCTATTCCGCTTGAACCACCAATGATTAAAATATTCTTTTTCATAGCTACTTAATCCCGATATGCGCCGAACAACTCGATCAGCTTATTATATCTATAGTTAAAAATTTGATTTAATTGTCTTTTCACAAAAAGAGGGTGGGCAATGCGTCCCAATATTCCAAAGGGTAATTTATAGTCAACAATATCAATCATTTCAACTCCGCCAGAAATGGCTTTGATAAAATGTTTGTGATGCCATAAACGATAGGGACCAAAACGTTGCTCATCGACAAAGTACTCATTGTCTCTAACATGCGTTATCTCCGTTACCCAACCCAAAGGAATTCCCAATATAGGGGTTACTGTATATTTGATGATTTGACCTGCGTACATTTTTTCTTCAGCTCCCGCTAAAATTTTAAATCCCATATAGTCTGGGGTAATGTCTTTAAGATTCCCTGGATCAGAAAGAAAATCCCAAGCTTTTTCTAAAGAAATGGGCAATTTTTGAACCGTTTTTAATCGGTATACCATTCTACTTAATTTTTGCTTAAAGATAGATATGTTTAATGATTTAATCTAATTGTTAAACAAAAAAGATTAAAATAATTTTAATGGGTTAGAATTCATGCTTCTCCTTGTGGTTAATGAAACATTTTTTACATTTGGGTAATTCAAAAAAACATAAATGATGAAAAAATTAATCTACTTGCTAACACTCAGTTTTTCAACTGCAGTCATGGCACAAGTTCAAACGCCTCAACCAAGTCCAGCTGCCAAAATCGAACAAACAGTTGGGCTTACACAGGTAACTGTGGAGTATTCTCGTCCTGCCAAGCGAGGAAGAGAGATTATGGGAGCATTGGTTCCTTATGGAGAAATGTGGCGAACAGGAGCTAACAAGAACACAGTGATTAGCTTCAGTGATGCAGTTACTTTTGGTGATCAAACTTTGGCAGCGGGAAGCTATGCTATTTTCACCCGTCCTGGAGAAAAGCAATGGGAAGTATTTTTCTATACTGCCACCGAAAACTGGGGAACTCCTGCAGATTGGGACGCCAGTAAGGTTGCAGCTACATTGGAAGTTGAGACCAAAGAAACGGGAACGATTGAATCCTTTACCATTTGGATTTCTAATTTAAATAACAATGGTGCTACGTTAAACATCGGTTGGGATACAAAACGAATTGCGATGCCTTTTGGTGTACCCACGGTTGCTAAAGCGTCGGCTTCTATCAAAGAGACATTAAAAAATAAACCAGAGCATCGAGATTACTACAATGCCGCTGTTTATTTTTTACAAGAAGGTCAAGACTTGAAAAAAGCCAAAGAATGGATCGCTAAAGCCATTGAAGGCAAAGATGATGCATATTGGTATTTCCGTCAGCAATCATTGATCCTTGCTGGATTGAATGATTCAGCAGGCGCCATTGCTTCTGCCAAGAAGTCGCTAGCATTGGCTGAAAAAGCTGGGAATCCAGACTATGTTCGTATGAACAAAGCATCTATTGCTGAGTGGAGTAAATAAAAAACGTACAAATTAAATTACTAAGCCCTACCTTTTGGTGGGGTTTTTTAATTCAGTTTTTTTTCGTATATTAATTGTAAAGCAAACGCCAAACCAAAGGTGAGTACTGCCCCAATGGCATTGAGCCATAAAAAGCCTACCCAGTCTTGGGTAAAGATGTATATAATCATGGCTTCAGAAATTACAGCTGCCCAAAACACTGCTTTTCCTTTTATATGGTGCGCAAAAAAGCCTACGAGAAAAACACCCAAAATGGTTCCATAAAAAATGGATCCAATGATGTTAACCAATTGTATGAGGTTTTCTACTAAACTGCCAAAACTAGCAAAAAGAATAGCGATTGCCCCCCAGAGCAAGGTGAAGAATTTGGAGGCATTGACATAATGCGTTTCTGATTTTCCGCCAAGGTTACGTTGATATAAATCGACGGTGGTGGTAGCGGCCAATGCATTCAATTCGGATGCGGTTGAACTCATGGCAGCAGAGAGGATTACAGCCAAGAGTAAGCCAATCAGTCCTTCAGGTAAATAGCCTAGGATGAATGAAATAAACACATAGTCTTTATCATTGGTTCCTTGGGTGTCGTCGGCAGCTAGAATGAGTTCTTTGGCTTGCGCTCGCTGTCTTCGCTCTACTTGATCGAGTGTACTAATGGTGGTTAGTGCCTTTTGATCTAGCATTGACTGTGTCAATAGTTGATGTCGCTTGGCCTGGGTCAATTGATGTTCTTTTTCCAGAGCAGCATAGGCTCCCGCTTGACTAGAATTCCGTACGTTTTCAACTGCGGTAGGATTAAAGTGTAAGGGGGTGGTTTCAAACTGATAAAAGACAAAAACCATGACCCCAACCAGGAGGATAAAAAAC
>CAJQKN010000118.1 GCA_905478905.1 uncultured Flavobacteriaceae bacterium
GGATCGTTTTTCCATCGAAATGCAATTGTACGCCTCGGCCGGATACATCGTGTTTTACCCCAACCCAAGAGGAAGTACCAGTTATGGCGAAGAATTCGCCAATTTATTGTTGAACAACTACCCTGGCGAAGATTACAATGATGTCATGGACGGGGTCGATGCTTGCATTGCAAAAGGCATTGCCCACGAGGACCAATTGTATGTCACTGGTGGCAGTGCAGGTGGAATTATGTCTGCTTGGATGATTGGAAAAAACAATCGTTTTGAAGCTGCTGTTGTCGTCAAACCTGTAATGAACTGGATCTCCAAGCTGTTGGTCGCCGACAATTATTACGGCTATGCAAATTCTCGTTATCCAGGGCAAGTTTGGGAAAACCCAACCAATTATTGGAACTTCTCTCCCATCTCTTTGGTGGGGAATGTAGAAACTCCGACCATGGTCATGGTGGGAATGAACGACCTTAGAACCCCTCCCAGTGAAGCCAAACAATTGTATCACGCGCTTAAATTGCGAAAAATCCCGACCGTTTTGGTAGAAATCCCTGAGGCAAGTCATGGAATCGCTAACCGACCGAGTAATTTAATGACCAAAGTCTCGCACACCATCGCTTGGTTTGAAAAATACAAAAAATAAGCCCTAAGACTTACTGAAGATCAGCTCTCTTAATTCATATGATTTAGTATATTTGGAATCTTCGCCAATAAATGAAGGATGAAATTAGTGTTTAAACTAGTTAAAAAAAGAAATTATGGCCGATAAGTATGTCGATATGGACACGCTAAAGTACTTGCTTTACGACGTTCACCAATTGGATGGATTACTCGAAAGAGAACGCTTTCAAGATCACGATAAGGAATCCTTAGATTTATTCTTAGATTCAACCAAAACCTTTGCCGACAAAGAACTCTTTCCCTACATCAAAGAGGTCGATGAACAACCCGCCTACCACAAAGACGGAACAGTACATGTGCACCCTCAGGTAAAAACCATGATGGAAAAAGGAGGAGAACTCGGTGTTATCTCTGGGCCCTTTGACTATGATGACGGTGGAATGCAAATTCCACTCATGGTACAAACAGCTTCAAACTATATTCTTGACGCCGCAAACAATCACCTTCCTGGCTACGCCGGATTGACACAAGGCGCTGCAGAATTGATCATTCATTTTGCCAGTCAGGAATTAAAAGATACCTACGTGCCGCATATGCTCGCTGGGAAATGGGGAGGAACCATGTGCTTGACTGAACCACAGGCTGGAAGCTCCTTGTCGGATATTGTTACCAAAGCAACCCCCACCCAAGAGGGACATTATCACATTAGTGGACAAAAAATATTTATCTCAGGAGGAGACAATCAATTTTCTGAAAATATTGTTCACCTGCTTTTAGCTCGTATTGAAGGTGCTCCAAAAGGAACCAAAGGAATTTCCTTGTTTGTGGTGCCCAAAAATCGTCCAGATGGAAAGGGTGGCCTTACCCCCAATGACGTTACTACCGTTGCTGATTTTCAAAAAATGGGACAGCGCGGATACTGTACCACCCATCTTGGGTTTGGTGATGCCGAAGACTGTCAAGGCTATTTGGTTGGAGAAGCCAATAAAGGCTTGAACTATATGTTCTTGATGATGAATGCTGCTCGAATCGGAGTAGGACGAGGAGCCTCTGCCATCGCCTCTGCCGCTTACTACGCTTCTCTTCAATATGCCAACGAGCGCCCCCAAGGAAGAAAACTCACAAAAGATGGAACAAAAAATCCAGAGCAAAAACAAAGTTTAATCATGGAACATGCTGATGTTCGTCGAATGTTATTGCTTCAAAAAGCTGTGGTAGAAGGTTCAATGAGCTTGGTCCTATTGGCCGCAAAATACTACGATCTTGAAGTAACTGCAGCTACGCCTGAAGAAAAAAACAAATACAATACCTTGCTGGAAATGATTATTCCAGTCGTGAAAACCTATCCATCTGAAGCTGGAAGTTATGCTGTAAACAATGGCTTGCAAATACTTGGAGGCTACGGCTTTTGCTCCGACTTTATTTTACAACAATATTACCGTGATATTCGTATCTCTGCCATTTATGAAGGAACAACAGGAATTCAATCCCAAGATTTATTGGGACGTAAAATGACCATGGGGAACGGAGAAGGCCTACAACTATTGTCTGCCGAAATCATGCAAAGTATTCAGTTGGCTAGTAAATACGAGGCTTTACAACCCTATGCCGGCGTTTTAGCAGAAAAAATAAAGCTCACCCAAACCATTTTGGAAAACCTCATGCCGCATGCCATGAAAGGAAATTACGAACGTTTTTTGGCCGACGCCTCTGTCTTTATGGAATTCTTTAGCTTGATCATTGTGGGATGGAGCTGGTTGGATATTGCCACCAATGCGCAAGAAGCCTTGACCAATGGAAAGGGTTCTTTCTCAGAGGAATTCTATCAAAGTAAAATGGCTACCCTAGAATATTTCTATGCCTATGAGCTACCCAAAACTGCTGGACAAGCAGAAATTTTGATGAATCCCTCTACAGTGACCATCAAAAAAGAAATAGAGTTCATTGCTTAAGAACTCTTTTTTAGATTGCATTTTGTAAATAAGGGCTTGAAATTCAAGCCCTTATTTTTTTTAAACTACTTAATCCCTTGAATTTCCTTTCGATAATTGTTTATTAAATAAAGATCTTTTCTTTATAAAATGGAATAATTTATTATATTATAATATATTTAAATTAACCTACAATGATCAAATTTATTCTACAATGGTTTTTGGGCTTTTTACTCTTGTTTGCTCTAGACGCCTTCATGGAAATCTTTGTGTTTGAATGGCTTAACTGGAATGGTACCTCCATGAACGATTGGTTTTATATGCTTTGGTGGATTCTTCTCTTTGGTTGGAGTGGTTATGGGCTTCGGCGTTTCATTAAAAAATAAGGACGGAACAAAACCGTTTCTACTGAATACTGTATCTTTCCCATACCATCTTGTCCATTCATGCG